>NZ_CP114285.2:2110606-2412122 GCF_027111255.2 Flavobacterium flavigenum
ATAAAACTATGACACTTTATCTTTGGTTTGTTTTTTTCTTAGCAGTACAAATAATCCATTTTCTGGGTACCTGGAAATTATATCAGGCTGCGGGCCGTAAGTCATGGGAAGCAGCAATTCCCGTTTATAATTCAATCGTTTTAATGAAAATTATCGGGCGGCCAACCTGGTGGACAATCCTGCTTTTCATACCCATAATCAATCTTATTATGTTTCCTGTCGTTTGGGTGGAAACTTTGAGAACATTTGGAAAAAAATCAACATTAGATACCTTTTTAGGCATTTTCACTCTGGGGTTTTATATCTATTATGTCAATTATACCCAAAAATTAGAGTACAATGCAGAAAGAAAACTAACCCCTGAAAACAGAGCTGCCGACACGGTTAGCTCTCTGCTTTTCGCTATAATTGTAGCAACTTTGGTACACACTTATGTTGTACAGCCGTTTACAATCCCAACTTCTTCATTAGAGAAATCATTATTAATTGGTGATTTTTTATTTGTGAGCAAGGTAAACTACGGCCCTCGTGTTCCCATGACTACTGTAGCGTTACCAATGGTTCACGACTCTATTCCTTTAACAAAAAAGAAATCTTACTTAAGCTGGCCGCAATTACCTTATTTCAGGCTTCCGGCTTTAGAAAAAATAAAACGAAATGACATTGTCGTTTTTAACTGGCCGGTCGATACAGTACATTACTTCTTTGAGCCAAAAGGAAAACCGGGTGTTATAAAACCAATTGACAAGAAATCAAATTATGTAAAACGCTGCGTAGGTGTCCCAGGGGATAGTTTATCAATAAAGGATGGATTCGTTTATATTAATAATAAAAAACTAATCCTTCCTGAAAGGGCAAAACCACAATATTCGTATGCTGTAGCATTAGACGGAAAGACACCTATTGATTTTGAATCTCTTTTAAAAGAACTTAAGGTCAATCTTGTTGATGTTATGGGATTTAAGGATGAAGCAAAAAGAGATACCTTATATTTTGCAGCTTTAACAGAAGAAAGTGTTCAGCGATTAAAAAATACTCCCGGAATTACGAATGTAAAAAGACAAATTTCTAAAGGAAATGACAATTCCATTTTTCCTCATATCAACAAATGGAATCAGGATAATTTTGGTCCGATATATATTCCGGAAGCGGGAAAAACAGTTGCTTTAACAAATGAATCATTGCCATTTTACAAGGACATCATCACTACTTACGAAGGCAATACTTTAGAGTTGCAGGGTTCAAAATTTTTAATAAACGGCAAACCGGCAACCAAATACACTTTCAAACAAAACTATTACTGGATGATGGGTGACAACCGTCATAACTCTGAAGATAGTCGCTACTGGGGATATGTTCCTGAAAACCACATTGTAGGAAAACCGGTTTTCATCTGGATGAGCTGGGATACGAACGGAAAAGGCATCAATAAAGTACGTTGGGACAGGGTTTTCACAACAGTTGATGGCGAAGGTCAGCCACAATCCTATTTTAAATATTTCCTTGTAGCTTTAGCAGTATTTTTTATTGGAGAATATTTTTGGAAAAAAAGAAAAGAAAATAAAGCATAAATAAAATAGTTATTTTAGTTTCAGGTTTCAAGTTTTATAAGAACCTCAAACTTGAAACCTGAAACTTTTAAACAAAAAACAATGAACTCTTTATTACTTCCTACCTATTTTCCGTCAATTAGCCATTTCGCAGTTATGGTTCAATCTGAAAATATCATTTTTGAGATGGAAGATAATTTTCAGAAACAGACTAACAGAAACCGTACCTATATCTATAGTCCAAACGGGATTCAGTTGTTAAACATCCCTATTAAGCACTCTAAATCAGCACATCAAAAAACAAAAGATGTTTTGATTGAAAATGAATTCGACTGGCAAAAACAGCATTTTAAATCTTTGGAAGCAGCTTACAGAAGCTCTCCTTTTTTTGAATTTTTCGAGGACGACATTCTTCCTGTATTCGAAAAAAAACATACTTTTTTAATGGATTTAAACATGGAAGTCCTGGAAACAGTTACCAAATGCTTACGAATGAAATTAGAATTTGGAAAAACAACTGAATATTTTCATGAGGCAGAAAATGTTGCTGATTTCAGATATCTGGCTAATGGAAAAAAAGATCAGAATTCATTTGAAAAATATCCTCAGGTTTTCGATGACAAGCATGGTTTTATAAACAATTTAAGCGTTTTAGATTTACTTTTCAATGAAGGGAAATTTGCAATGGATTATTTAAAAACACAGAAAATTATATAAATCAATTATGAATGTAAGTTGTGAATTATGAGTTTTCATCTCACTATTTAACTTTTCAATTTCGTCTTTGGTTCAAAAATTATTCCATTGAAAGCCTTGCCATGATAGGATAATGATCTGAATTTTCAAAATCAGAAAAACTTTCAAACTGTTTTACCTTCATTTTAGGATCAGTAAAAATATAGTCGATTCTGGCAGGATAATATTTAAATTTATAAGTAGCACCAAAACCTTCGCCTGCTTCTTCAAAAGTATCTTTTAGTTTTCCTTTTATATTTCGATAGACATAAGAAAAAGGGCTGTTATTCATGTCTCCACAAATAATAATCGGGTATTTACATTGTTTGATGTTTTCTTTAAAAATCTCCGCCTGCTCTTGCTGCTGTCTAAATCCTTTACTTATTCTGGCCAGTATTCGCTGTGATTTTTTTTGATTTACATTATCAATATCATCCGAAATTTCATTTACATCAGGCGAAATTTTAATAGACTGTAAGTGCATATTGTAAATTCTGATTACGTCCTTACCTCGTTTTATATCAGCATAAACCACATTATTATCTGAATTCGGAAAAATAATCTTCCCTTCATTTATAATAGGGAACTTCGAAAAAATAGCCTGCCCAGTTTTGATTTTCTTTCCATCAATAAAAATATAACGGTGCGGATATACTTTTAGATCCAGATGTGCAGAATTCGAATACTCCTGAATACACAAAATATCAGGATTTTTTTCATCTATAAATGCTTTTATGTTATCAGGAATATCATCACGTTCGAGCCATTTAAAAACATTAAAAAGACGAACATTATAACTCATCACAGAGAAGTCCTTTTCGTCTTCTACATATTCTTTCCCCGAAGTTTTATAAAATTTGCTAATAAATGTAATACCCGTCAACAATACCAATCCTGATAAAATAAGACGTTTTTTAAACTGAATTGCCCAATAAATAAAGAATAACCCGTTTGCCACAAAAAAGGCCGGCATAAACAATGTGAGCACCGATAAAAGTGGAAAACTTTTAGGTGCTAAAAAAGGCAAAACATAGATACTAAATGTAAGAACAGTCAGTACTATATTCAAAAAGAACATTAATTTATTAAACCAGGAAAGGTTTTTCATATTATTCTGCTAAAGATTATTTTCCAGCTTTAAATAGAAACTCTTTTTCTTCTTTAGTAAGACAATCATAACCAGATTGGCTGATTTTGTCTAAAATTTCATCAATTTGCTGTTGCGTTTTGTCTTTGGTAACAATCCTTGATGTCGCTTTTTCTGTAGGTTTTTGATAATTTTTATGCACTTTTTTAAACGGGGTCTTAGGGGATTTTTTAAATAGATTGGTAAAAAAGTCTACTATTTTGGTAATAATAATACTTAAATCTGTTCCGCTTTGGATGAGCTTTACATACATAAACCCAAAAAAGGCACCGGCTAAATGCGATATATGCCCTCCGGTATTGTCTAAACGCAACTGCATCAGGTCTAAAATCAGGATTACGCCTGTTATGTGCCATAATTTTACATTTCCAATCAACAGTAAACGAACATCCATCAATGGCTGATATGTTGTTGCCGCAACCAAAATTGCCATAATTGCAGCAGAAGCTCCGACTATAGGTGCCGAAATATTTAAAAAATAATAACTTAATGCAAATATAATTCCGGCAAAAACAGCACTTAAAATATACAATCCCAGATATTGTTTTTGAGTAAAAAAGGTCAAAAACAACTGGCTTGCAAAATTCAAAACCATCATATTAAACAATAAATGCAAAAATGAAGAATGAAAAAAAGCATACGTTAAAAACGTCCAGGGCTTGAATAAAAAAACCTGAGAATCTGAAGACAGCGCAAGCCAATTCGGATAAGCAAATGCCCCTGTAAAATTCGGCCAGAAAAAAACTAATGAAATAATAAAGCAAGCAACATTCCAATAAATTAGCCGCATTGCTATACCGCCTAATCTATATTGTAATTTTAAATCATCCAGAATATTCATAAAAGCTTTTTTTTCGTTTTATTAATTATTAAAGTTAAAAATTAATTCCAACGATTGTTATTAAACTGATTTTTTTTCCAGTATAACATCATTAAAAAACCAGTTATTGCACCTCCTATATGCGCAAAATGCGCTATACCTGTACCTCCGCTTCCAAACAATGATCCTCCTTTAAAACCTAAGAATAAATCGACAGCTAAAATTCCCGGTACAAAATATTTTGCCTTGATTGGTATTGGTATAAACATTAAAGCAAGCTCAGCATTAGGAAACATAAAAGCAAAAGCAGTCAACAAACCATAAATAGCACCTGAGGCCCCAACAATTGTCCCGATGTAAGCATTTGTAAAACCATCAAATTGTGTTACTGAAACCAAATCCTGCCATCTTGTATCTATTTTTCCTTCTCCTAAAAGTTTTAAAATATCTTCTTTTTGAAAACCATGACTGGTCAATACATTAATAGTATCCTGAAAAAAATAATAGTTTACAGCTGTATGCAACAAAGCCGATCCTAAGCCACATGAAATATAAAAAAACAAAAATTTCTTGCCTCCCCAAAAATGCTCCAAAGCCGAACCAAAGGAAACCATTGCAAACATATTGAAAGCAATATGCATGATTCCACCATGCATAAACATATGTGTAATAGGCTGCCAAACCTGAAAACCTGGATTTTCAGGAAAAAACATAGCCAGGTACTCGTACGAAACGGGTACAAGTTGTGAACCAATAAAAAAAATAATATTAATAATAAGCAGTTGTTTTACAACTGGAGTCATATTCATCATAAGGCAAACTTTTTATCTATATCTTCCACACGCATGGTGATGAAAGTAGGTTTTTGAAAAGGTGAAATATTGGGATCTTTACAGGCAAATAATCCATTTACTAAATTATCCTGCTCTGTTTCGGTTAAATAAGACCCGGTTTTAATTGCTAAACTTTTGGCCATTGATTTGGCTATGGTATCATTCTGGCTATAACTGCTCGCTGGAATTCCGTCTTGTAAGTCGCTTAATAATTGTTCAATTACAAGAGAGACTTCGCTTTCAGTAATATTAACAGGAATTCCTGAAATCACAACATGATCTGATTGTGTTTCTTCAAAAACAAAGCCTGTTGTTTCTAATGAAGGTTTAAGCTCTTCGATTAACGCCATTTCATCTGATGAATAAAACAAATTCAAAGGAAACAACAATTGTTGACTCGAAGCCTGATTCACTGTCATATTCAGCAAAAACTGTTCATATAAAATACGCTGATGAGCCCGCTGCTGATCCACAATTACCATTCCTGATTTTATTGGCGAAACGATATATTTTTTATGTATCTGATATGTTTTTTGGCTTGCCTGCTCTACTTCATCATCATTAAAGAGAGAAGAAGTAACTTCCTCATTTTCGAATGTAAATGGTGAACTTTCAATGCTTTCTGCATTATCTAAATCCAGCCCAACATATAAGCTTTCCCAACTTGCTGTTGGCTCTACTCTTTTAGAATATCCGGAATACGAATTCGATCCTGAACTAAAACCAGAGGATGAACCTGAACCTGATCCCGAACCGGCTTTTGAATAATGCTGATTAGTTTTGTCATCCGTAAAAGGATTAAAATTGCCATCAACCTGAATCGTTGGTGTTTCGGCTTGTAAATCTTTATAGTGATAAGGTGTATCCAAATTCGAATCCCGATCAAAATCAAGAACCGGCGCTACATTAAACTGACCTAAACTGTGTTTTATCGAAGCCCTCAAAATAGCATATAAAGCCTGCTCGTCATCAAACTTTATTTCGGTTTTTGTTGGATGAATATTAATATCGATTGTATTCGGCGGAACTTGCAGATACAAGAAATAACTTGGCTGTGAGCCATCTTTTAAAAGCCCTTCGTAAGCAGCCATAACTGCATGATGCAAATAACCGCTCTTTATAAAACGATCGTTTACAAAAAAGAACTGCTCGCCCCTGCTTTTCTTGGCAAATTCCGGTTTACATACAAACCCCTGAATGTTTATAATTTCAGTATCTTCATTAACAGGAACCAATTTTTCATTCGTTTTTCCTGACATTATTCCAACTATACGCTGGCGATACCCTGCAGCAGGTAAATTATACATCTCGCTTCCGTTGTGATAAAAAGTAAAATGAATATTTGGATGGGCCAAAGCAACACGTTGAAATTCATCCATAACATGACGAAATTCAACTGTATCTGACTTTAAGAAATTGCGTCTGGCAGGAATATTAAAAAATAAATTTTTAACCGCAAAAGAAGTTCCTTTTGGTAAAACTGCCACTTCCTGCGAAATAAATTTACTTCCTTCAATAACAATATGCGTTCCTAATTCTTCCTGATCCTGCCTGGTTTTCATTTCCATATGAGCAATCGCCGCAATCGAAGCTAAAGCTTCTCCACGGAAACCTTTAGTACACAACGAAAACAAATCTTCGGCCTGACGAATTTTTGAGGTCGCATGACGTTCAAAACACAAACGTGCGTCAGTAACGCTCATTCCTTTGCCATTATCAATCACCTGAACTAGTGATTTTCCAGCATCTTTAATAATCAATTTAATATCAGTCGCATTAGCATCAACTGCGTTTTCTAAAAGCTCTTTTACAACCGAAGCAGGTCTTTGTACCACCTCTCCGGCAGCAATTTGATTGGCAACATGATCAGGAAGTAATTGAATAATACTCGACATTGAAAATTTTAGATTGTAGATTAACGATTTAAGATTTTGATTTTAAATCTAAACCAAGGTGTACAAATTTAATGAATTTCTACTGGCTTTTAGAATTTCATTAGTCATAAAAAAAACAAAAAACCTATACTATTTTTACACAGTATAGGCTTTATAATATTTAAAAAAATGTTTTTTTTATTCGTTCTCAATTTTTCTGGGAGTATCTTCAATCTGAATCGCCCCTGAAGACAGCAATGGCTGACTAAAAGGATGCGAGATAGAAGCCTGCTGACGGATGTAAGCCATTTTTATGGCAGCAATAGCAGCTTCTGTCCCCTTGTTCCCGTGAATCCCTCCGCTTCTGTCAATTGACTGTTGCATTGTATTATCTGTCAGGACGCAAAATATTACAGGAATATCCGTCTGAACATTCAGATCTTTAATTCCTTGAGTTACACCTTCGCAAACAAAATCAAAATGTTTTGTCTGTCCCTGGATTACACAACCAATTACAATAACTGCATCTACATTTTGTGTCTGCAGCATTTTTTTTGCACCATAAATCAATTCAAAACTTCCCGGAACATTCCAGCGGATAATTTGCTGTGCAGGAACATCGCAGTCAATTAGTGCTTCAAAAGCACCATTATAAAGTCCTTCGGTTATAGTGTCATTCCACTCAGAAACAACAATCCCAAATCGAAAGTCTTTCGCATTTGGGATCGTGTTTTTATCGTATTCTGATAAATTTTTATTTTCGGTAGCCATTTGTAGTATTATTAGAATTTAAATTTACGATTGCTAAAATACGAATCTAAAATATAAAATCTGAACTCAAAAGTATAATTATTGCGCTAATCCAATCAAGGCATCAACTGAAGCTGCTTCC
Organism: Flavobacterium flavigenum; assembly: GCF_027111255.2. Classification (NCBI taxonomy): domain Bacteria; kingdom Pseudomonadati; phylum Bacteroidota; class Flavobacteriia; order Flavobacteriales; family Flavobacteriaceae; genus Flavobacterium; species Flavobacterium flavigenum. Next base: position 2,118,458 of record NZ_CP114285.2, read on the forward strand.
GGAGTTCCGTCAAAGTTTTCTTTAATATCTGTAAGGTATTTCAGGGCATCTTCTTTTTGTCCTAAAGCTATAGCGGTTTTACCTGCTTTTAATAAAAAACGAGGTGTTGTGAAATCATTTTTATTAGATTCAGCAGCTTTTACATAATAATCAAGAGCTTCTTTTTGATTATTTTTTTGAGAATAAGCATCTCCAATTGCACCTTTAGCTAAAGCGCTTAAAATCATATCATCTGATTTAAACTCTCCTAAATATTTGATCGCTTCGTCAAATTTACCGGTGTTCAAATAAGCCATACCAGCATAATAATTGGCTAAGTTCCCAGCATCAGTTCCTGAATATTCATCAGCAATTTTGACAAATCCGAATTTACCTTCAGAACCATTCAAAGCCAATTTGTATAATGAATCGCTTGCTACACCATCAGTGGCTTTTTGGAAATTTTGCTGTGCAACAAACATTTCGTTAGCAGCTTCATCTTGCTTAGGTGCTTCAATAAATTTTTGGTAAGCCAAATATCCAATAGTTAATACAGCAATACCAGCAACTAAACCAATAATGATTTTTTGATTTTTAGCAACCCAATCCTCAGTTCTTGAAGCAGTTTCATCTAATTTTGAAAAAACACCAGCTGTTGTACTGTCTTTTTCATCAATTACTACCTGTGTTTCTTCAGTTACTTCTTTAACTTCCTTTTCCTTTGGTGCTTTATATCCTCTTTTATTGTAAGTAGCCATTTAAAATTAATTTAGTGAACGGCAAAAATAAAATTTTTATTGAAACTGAAGTAAAAAAAATCGATTTTATCACTATTTAAAAAAAAATATTTTCGATAATGATAATTACTTTCATATTGACACTAAAATAATTCATTCCAAAACGCACTAAAAGCCTAATATATCGATAATTTTCGATAATTTGCACCCTTAAATATTTGCTGTTTCTAAACATCATATTTTACCTATTAAGGTGCCTAAAAAATGCATTTAAACAAGATTTCCTTATTCAATTATAAAAATTTCTCCGAAATCAGTTTCGATTTCGACCGTAAAATCAATTGTTTTGTCGGCAAAAATGGAATTGGCAAGACCAATGTGCTTGATGCGATTTATCATTTAGCATACGGAAAAAGCTATTTCAATCCACTTGCCGTTCAAAACATAAAACACGGAGAAGAGTTTTTTGTAATTGACGCCGAATTAGAAAAGAATGACAGAACGGAGCAAATTGTCTGCAGTTTAAAAAAAGGACAAAAAAAGGTTTTAAAAAGAAACGGAAAAGCTTATGATAAATTTTCAGATCATATTGGATTTATTCCGTTAGTCATTATTTCGCCAGCAGACCGTGATTTAATTGTGGAAGGAAGCGAAACACGCCGTAAATTTATGGATAGCGTGATTTCACAATTAGACTCCACGTATCTGCATCAGCTTATTCAGTATCAGAAAGTAATTGTACAGCGAAATGCACTTTTAAAATATTTTGCACTCAATCATACTTTTGACAATGATACCTTATCTATATATAATGAGCAATTAAATGAATACGGAAAATCGATTTTTGAAAAACGAAAAGATTTTCTGGAACAATTTATACCTATATTTAATGTACACCATCAAGCCATTACAGGTTCTGAAGAATCAGTACAATTAGTGTATGAAAGTCATTTATCCGAAAAAAACTTATTGACGCTTTTACAAGAAAACATCAATAAAGATCGTGCCTTACATTATACAACTGTCGGAATTCATAAAGATGATTTGTCGTTTGAAATTGATTCGCATCCCATAAAAAAATTCGGTTCGCAAGGTCAGCAAAAATCATTTTTGATTGCTTTAAAACTGGCTCAATTTGAATTTTTGAAAAAACAAAGCGGTGTAAAACCTATTTTACTTTTTGACGATATTTTTGACAAACTCGATGAATCCCGCGTTTCTAAAATTATCGAAATGGTAAACAGCGAGACTTTTGGGCAGCTTTTTATTTCTGACACACATCCGGAACGTACCGAAGCGATTGTGAAATCGACACATCAGAGTTATAAGATATTTAATTTGTAATTTTATAAATAATTCAACAAAAACAACTGCAATAAAAAAAGGATTATGCTAACAAAAGAATCATTGCAATTTTTAGACGATTTAAAAAAAAACAATAATAGAGACTGGTTTCAGGACAACAAAAAGCGTTATGAAATCTTCAAAAAAGACTACCATCAACTGGTCAGCGATTTTCTGGATGCAATGAAACCGCTTGATCCTTCATTAGAATTACTGGAAGTTAAAAACTGTACTTTTAGAATCAATCGTGATATTCGTTTTTCTAAAGACAAATCGCCTTACAAAGCACATTTGGGTGTCTGGATGTCAGCTGGTGCGAAAGGCGCAAATCGTTCCGGATATTATGTACACATTGAAAAAGGCGCGAGTTTTATAGCCGGCGGATTTTATTCGCCTGAAGCGGAAGATTTAAAGAAAGTCCGTAAAGAAATTGCTTTTTTTTATGAAGATTTAGAAGAAATACTAAATAATAAAAACTTCAAAAAAGAATTCGGAAGCTTAGACATTAACGAAAATAACTCGCTTAAAAGCATGCCCAGAGGTTATGAAAAAGATCATCCGGCAATTGAGTTTTTAAAATTGAAGAGTTTTACCGCCACTCAAAAATTTGATATTTCTGAAGTTACACAGAAAGATTTCGTTTATAAAATGAGTAAAAAACTAATTGCCCTAAAACCATTGAACGAATTCATCAATCGTGCTTTAGAGACTGATGAATTCTAAAATTGTTTTGCCATGAATTTCACAAATTACACTAATTAATTCGTAGAAATTAGTGAAATTCGTGACGGAAAAATAAACAACCTGAATGAAAAGAAAAATACTTTTTCTGGGAGAATCCTATCGCGCTGATGCCATAACCTGGATGAAAGGCCTGAAAGAATTTGGTGATTTTAAAATCATTACCTGGGAGCTTCAGACACCTAATAATCAAAGATTCAAACGTATTTTTGAATATTTATTCTCTCCTCTTTCAATTCGAAAAATAATCAGGAAAGAAAAACCGGACATGGTTATTGCAGAAAGAACAACCAGTTATGGTTTTCTTGCCGCTTTATCCGGATCTAAAACTATTGCCATTGCGCAACAAGGAAGAACCGATTTATGGCCTGAAGAATCTGTTTTATATCCTTTTAAGAAAATCATTCAGAAATATGCTTTCAAAAAAGCGCATTTAATTCATGCGTGGGGACCAGTGATGGCAGTTCACATGAAAACAACCGGCGTTGATATGAATAAAGTTTTGGTTTTGCCAAAGGGTATTGATTTATCGCTTTTTACTCCTTCAACCAATAATTCGAACAAAATTGAAGCGATTGTAACGCGTTCGCTTCAACCGGAATATCGACATGATTCGATTTTAAAAGCATTCGGAATTTTAAACCAAAAAGGAATTGATTTTTCTCTGACTATTGTAGGCGACGGAACAAGGCTGCAATGTTTAAAAGATTTAGCGAAAGATTTAAAAATAGAAAACAAAGTGATTTTTACAGGAAGAATCCCCAATACAGAACTTCCAAAACTGTTACAGCAATCGAATATTTATATCAGCATGCCGATTACAGAAGGTGTTTCGGCTTCTTTATTTGAAGCAATGGCTTGTAATTGTTATCCCATAGTTTCAGATATTCCGGGAAATCAAAGCTGGATTACCCATCGCGAAAATGGACAATTAATCGGAATTGATAATATCGAAATGCTGGCTGAAGAATTAATCTGGTCTTTTGAAAATCCTGAATTGCGAAATCAGGCGATTGTTCGAAATAGAAAGTTTGTGGAAGAGAATGCGAGTTATGATGTTAACATGAAGGTTATTACGGAGAAATATCATAACATACTAAACTTGCAAAATAGTTAACCGCAAAGTTCGCAAGGGTTTACGATATGAATACAAAGCTTTGTAAGCTTTGCACAAACTTTGTGTCGTTGCAGTTAAATTAAAACTTATAATTCATACTTTTGAATTCAGATTAAAAAGCCTTTTACATATGGAAATCCAATCCAATTTTTCTTTAAAAAACTACAATACTTTTGGCATTGAAGCCAAGGCTAAACAATTCGTTGCAGTTCACTCAAATGCCGAATTAAAAACAATTTTAGAAGAAAATAAAAACAAAAAAAAGTTCATTTTAGGAGGCGGAAGCAATATGCTTTTAACCAAAGACATTGATGCATTGGTTATTCATATTGATTTAAAAGGAAAAGAAGTAATTAAAGAAGATGATGATTTTGTATGGGTAGAAAGTCAGGCCGGCGAAACCTGGCACGATTTCGTTCTTTATACGATCGACCATAACTTTGGAGGTTTAGAAAACATGTCTCTTATTCCCGGAAATGTGGGTACAACTCCGGTACAGAATATTGGTGCGTACGGAGCCGAAATCAAAGATACATTTGTTTCCTGCGATGCCATGAATATTGCTACTCAGGAAATGAAAACTTTTAATAATGCCGAATGTAATTTTGGCTACCGCGAAAGTATTTTTAAAAATGAAGTAAAAGACCAATATATTATTACTTCCGTTATTTTTAAACTAACGAAGCGTAATCATAAAATCAATACTTCATACGGGGATATTTTGGCTGAATTGTCAAAAAACAACATTACAGAACCGACCTTAAAAGATGTAAGCAACGCTGTAATTGCCATCAGAAAAAGTAAATTACCAGATCCGAAAGAGTTGGGAAACAGTGGCAGCTTCTTTAAAAATCCGATTTTATTAAAATCTGATTTCGAAAAAATTCACCAAAAGTTTCCTGAGATGAAATACTATGAAGTTTCTGAAACTGAAGTAAAAGTTCCGGCTGGCTGGCTAATTGAACAAGCTGGTTTAAAAGGAAAACGTTTTGGAGAAGCCGGAGTTCACAAAAATCAGGCTTTGGTTTTAGTAAATTACGGCAATGCAACGGGACAGGAAATTCTAGCCGTCTCAAAAGAAGTTCAAAAAACAGTTTTTGAAACTTTCGGCATTCATATTGAGGCAGAAGTAAATATTATCTAAACGGCTTCTCAATTATTTTCAGTCTTATAAATGAAAAAACTAAATTTCAAAATTATTCTTATCCAGTTCATAGGAATAATATTTTTAATCAACGGTCTTCTGCAGCTTAGATTTTATACAGCAGCAGAAAAAATCATTTATATCAGAAAACATTTTAAAAGCTCGCAAACACGAGGCTATGATCCTTTATTTCCTGCTGAAACAGATATTTTTGATTTTTGGTCAAGCATTTATGTATGGATATTTCTAGGCATGTTACTAGGAATCTGTCTGATTTCATATATAAATTGGAAAAACAAACTTTCGGCACTGAATAATATTATAATCGCATTATGCCTATATATCGTTCTAAGGCTTAAATTTTTCAGAAGAGGAATTCTATCCGATGTGTTCCATCCTTTCACAGTAAATTTATCTGATGATCTTGCAATACAATTTTTTATTGAAGGAATTATATTCACTTTTATTGGTTCCGTCATTTTATATGTAAGTGCTTATCGAAATTTATTTAATTTTAGCAAAAATAGGAGTAAAAGCTAGTTATAAAATGTACACACCACAGATTTACAAAAATGAAAATCAGGAAGAAATCAGGGCTTTTTTAAAAGAAAACAGTTTTGGAATCCTGATCAATCAGACTAACGGAAAATTATGTGCAACTCATATCCCGATAGAATTGGAATTGAATTCTGAAGGGAAAGAAATCCTGCAGGGACACATTTCAAAACTGAATCCGCAGGCAGAAGGCTTTGCAGAAAATGATCAGGTTTTGGCTGTATTTATCGGTCCACATTCCTATATTTCTTCTTCCTGGTACGATCATGAAAATGTACCAACATGGAATTATATAGCCGTGCATGTTTATGGAAAAATTAAGATTGTAGATTATGAAACTTCTGTAGAACAATTAAAAAAGCTGGTTGATAAATACGAAGTGAATTCGGAAAATCCCATTCGGGTTGAAGATTTATCTGCCAAAACAATGCGCGAAGCGAGAGGGATCTTTGGATTTGAAATAGAAATTGAAGAAATTCAGGCTGCCAAAAAACTTTCTCAGAACCGTGATGATCATAATTATAAAAACATCATTTCAGAATTAGAGAAAACTAAAAACGCTCAGTCTATTGCCATTGCGAAAGAAATGTCAAAATACCGAAAGTAAATCGGTTTTAATATTGAAAATTACGAATTCATAAGTACATTTGCACTCGCAAGATTCAGAAATTAAAAGACCATAAAACATATGCTTATATTTTTACTTTACTTCTTTATTGCTGTTGTATTCATACAAATTTTCTACTACTTAGGGATTTTTGGAAAGTTCGCTTTCGGTAAACCTCAAACTATTACGCCCAAAAAACTTCCGGTTTCTGTAATTGTCTGTGCAAAAAACGAAGAAGAAAATGTAAAAAAATACATTCCGCTTTTAGCAGAACAGAATTATCCTGATTTTGAAATTGTTTTAATTGATGACGCATCAAGCGATGAAACGTTAGAAGTTTTTGAACAATTTGAAGAGAAATATTCAAACATCCGATTAGTAAAAGTAAAAAATAACGAAGCTTTTTGGGGAAACAAAAAATATGCTTTAACATTAGGTATCAAAGCCTCGACAAAAGACTATTTACTTTTTACTGATGCTGATTGCTATCCCGTTTCAAAAGATTGGATCACTGCTATGAGTTCGCAATTTACAATGAACAAAACAATCGTTTTAGGATATGGAGGTTATGAAAAAAAAGAACGCTCTTTATTGAATAAAATTATACGTTTTGAAACAGTTCTTACCGCTATGCAATATTTTTCATGGGCTAAAGCAGGACTTCCTTACATGGGTGTAGGAAGAAATTTAGCTTATAAAAAAGAAGAGTTTTTTAATGTAAATGGATTTATAGATCACATCCAGATTCGTTCCGGTGATGATGATTTATTTGTAAATCAGGCAGCAAACAAAGCAAACACTACTATTGCATATAGCCCTGAAAGTTTCACTTATTCTAAAGCAAAAGAAACCTATAAAGAATGGTTTACTCAAAAAAGAAGACATGTCGCTACAGCAAATTATTATAAGTTTTTTGATAAAATACAATTAGGCCTTTTTTACATCTCACAATTATTATTCTTCTTATTAGTTATTATTTTATTGGCTTTCCAATTCCAATGGATTGCTGTATTGGCACTATTGGCAACCCGATACACGATCACCTGGATTGTAATTGGGTTTTCAGCCGGAAAATTAAAAGAAAATGACTTAAAAGTTTGGTTTCCTATTGTTGAAATTGTGCTTATATTCACGCAAATCAATATCTTTATAACTAATCTTTTTTCAAAACCAGTAAATTGGAAATAAATTCTAAAATAGAAAAAGCAAAACAAGGCGATCAGATCGCCTTTACTTTTTTATTAGATTTTTATTGGAATGAAGTGTACGGATTTATGCTCAAACGTACAGAAAATGAAACTGTAGCCGAAGATATTACCATTGAAACTTTTTCAAAAGCTTTTGACAAAATCGCAAGTTATAACCCGGAATTTCAATTCAACACCTGGTTAATCAGTATTGCAAAAAATGTTTACATTGATTTACTTCGCAAAAAGAAATCCAGTCTTTTTATAGAAATAACTGACAACGAAGATCAGCAGGCATACAACATTGCCGACCCTACCCCATCTGCCGAGGATGCATTAATTAAGGAGCAAAATTTATCCCGTCTGCTTTTATGCATCAAAGAATTAAAACCCCATTATCAGGAAGTCATTCAGTTACGATATTTTCAGGAAATGACATATCAGGAGATTGCACTCAAAATAAATGAGCCTTTAAGCAATGTAAAAGTAAAATTACTTCGGGCTAAAAAATTATTGGCAGAAATTATCGAACGTAACAGGTAATTCATTATCTTTAATAAAAGAATAAGATATCAATAATTTTATTCTTAAAAAAACCCACATTCCACATACCAAACGTTCTTTGTTTTCGTTATTAGTCAAACTAAAAACCTGTCATGCTTATGATTTAATGTTACTTAACCTTTTAAATCTAATTACTATGTCTAAATTAAGCCTTTACGAAACCAAATGGACTGATCTTGTTTTCGAGAATAAAAACAAAGAGTACGGCGCGTACCAATTACGTCAGGAGAATACCAAAACAACTGTTACTGCACTTTTTACAGCATTATTATTGATCGCTACATTGGGAGCTATATCTGTTGTAATCAACAAATTTAGACCTGTTGATATTACAGCTCAGCAACCTACAATTTTTGATGACCCGCTAGTTCCAGTAAATATGGATCCAACAATTGTACAGCCAAAAACAGAAGAACCAATTGCTCCACCTATGCAGGAAAGCGCTCCGGCATCAACTGAAGTACAATTAGTAAATCCGGTAGTAGCTCCAACTCATGAAGCAACACCGGAAGTTATCGCACCAAACACAAATAATGCTTCTACAGTAGATAATACTTCTGCCGGAACAGGAACCGTAGTGAATACATTACCAACAACCGGCGGTAATGGAACGGGAGGAGAAGCGACTGCATCAGCAGGTGATGGTAATTCGGTTGTAAGCACCGCTATATTAGACAAAATGCCTGAATTCCCAGGCGGAATGGCGAAGTTCTACACTTATGTTGGTAACAACTTCAACAAACCTGAACTGGACGCTGAAAGAACATTGAGGGTATATGTTTCTTTTGTTATCGAAAAAGATGGTTCAATGACTGACATCACAGTAAAAAATGATCCAGGTTACGGTTTAGGAAAAGAAGCTATACGTGTTCTAAAATCATTAAAAACAAAATGGACTCCTGGAATATTGGAAGGAAAGCCAGTGCGAACAGCATATAATCTTCCAATCACGATAAAAACAGAAATGGAATAACAACCAATAAAAAAGCAGAATTCAGGTTCTGCTTTTTTTTGTGCAAATTTTTATCATAACAAATGGAATACAATTAAACTTAATTTCTTAATCGTAAAAAACATTCCTTTATATTTAATTACTTTTACAACTGTTAAAAACATATTAGTTGTATAACATTAAAAACTAAAAAATGGGAATATTTTCAGCTATCCTTGGTAACGCAAGTTCTGTAAGCCAGGAAGATTTAATTAAAAAATACGGACAGCTTTTGACTGATAATGAGCAATTTGAAATAGGATTCAAATTAATCCGTGACACTTTTATCTTTACAAACAAAAGATTAATTTTAGTTGACGTACAGGGAATCACAGGCAGCAAAACAGAATATAAATCAATTACATATAAAAGCATTACACGATTTAGTGTAGAAACTGCCGGAACTTTTGACCTTGATGCCGAATTAAAAATTTGGGTTTCCAGCGAATTACAGCCAAGCATTGTAAAACAATTCAATAAATCGGTAAATGTATATGATGTTCAAAAAGTATTAGCACATCACGTTTTAGGTTAATCTCAAAATAAAAAACCCGACAAATTTAAACTGTCGGGTTTCTTTCTTTTTAATCAAAAACAATTATTTCTTTTTAGTAATTGTTTTCTTTGTGGTTGTCTTTTTTGTAGTAGTTGTTTTTTTAACTGGTACAGTATTGTCTATTTTTTGCTGCACATAGGATTTATATACTCCATCTTTTTCAGCTCTCTTTTTAGCATCTTCCGCTCTTTGTTTTGAGTCCGGGTGCGAACTCATCATTTTTTCTAAAAATGATGCTTCATTGCCTTCACTCATTTTGGCTAAAATCCTGAAAGCTGATTCTTCAGCATTAACGTTATAACCATTTTTTTTCATAAAATCATAGGCAAATAAATCTGCTTCAGATTCTTGTTTACGACTATGTTTGCTATCAATCATAGCACTTCCAATTTTACCCAGCTGACTATCCGTAATACTTGAAATTGTTGCAGACTGTGAAGAAACCCCATCAATCAAAGCTTCTTTTTGATAAGCTGCACGCATAGCATCTCTTGAATCATTATTAGCAACGTGACCAATTTCATGACCAATTACAGCCAGCAGTTCATTATCATCCATAATATCCATTAGTCCGGAATACACACGTACACTTCCATCCGCTGTTGCAAATGCATTTACTTCTTTTAATTTGTACACTTTATAGTTCAAAGTATAACCTTCACCGGAAGTATGTTTTCCAAAAAGCCTGTTCAATCTTAGTGTGTACGGATCATTTGGCCCTGCAACTTGATTTTCAGCATCTAATTTATCTACGGCCTCTTTAGATAATTTAGCCGCATCTGCATTTGTCAGACTAAAACTAGCCACTCCTTTTTGAACTGCCCCTATTGCTTTTTCACCAAAGTTAATCTGCGCCTGTACTTTTGTAAAGCTCAAAGAAGCGAATAGAATCCCTAGAACTATAAATTTATTTTTCATCTTTTTTTAATTTAATTACAGAGCAAATATACTTAGAACTAAAAATATAAAATGGTTTATATTTATTTCTTTTAACCGTTAAACAATCACAAATACATTACTTTATTAAAATTAAACCTTAATATATCCCATAAAATTAACAAATTACCGATAATCAACCAATAAAATCGATAACATAACAATTAGTCACATCACTTACTTATACAACTTTGCGTATATTTGTACTTTCAATTTTAATGTATGGAAACTGTTGTCGAAAATATACCTGCCGGAAAACCTAAATGGTTAAAAGTAAAACTTCCGATTGGTCAAAAATACACTGAACTTCGCGGTTTGGTAGATAAATATAGCTTAAATACGATCTGTACTTCAGGAAGCTGTCCTAACATGGGAGAATGCTGGGGTGAAGGAACAGCAACTTTTATGATTTTAGGAAATGTCTGTACACGTTCTTGCGGTTTTTGTGGTGTAAAAACAGGAAGACCGGAAACAGTAGACTGGGATGAACCGGAAAAAGTAGCACGTTCTATCAAAATAATGAACATTAAACATGCTGTAATCACAAGTGTGGACAGAGATGATTTAAAAGATGGCGGTTCTATTATCTGGATCGAAACCGTAAAAGCAATTCGCCGCATGAACCCAAACACAACCCTTGAAACTTTAATTCCGGATTTCCAGGGAATTGAAAGAAATCTGGACCGAATTGTAGAAGCAAATCCTGAGGTGGTTTCCCACAACATGGAAACAGTAAGACGTTTGACCCGTGAAGTACGTATTCAGGCCAAATATGACCGTAGTTTAGAAGTATTACGCTACTTAAAAGAAAAGGGAATCAACAGAACAAAATCAGGAATTATGTTAGGGCTTGGTGAAACAGAAGAAGAAGTTTTTCAAACCATGACTGATTTACGCAATGCAAATGTTGACGTAGTAACTATTGGCCAATATTTACAGCCAAGCAAAAAACATTTACCTGTAAAAGAGTTTATTACTCCTGAACAATTTGCCCGATATGAAAAATTTGGACTTGAACTAGGATTCCGCCATGTAGAGAGCGGTCCTCTTGTTCGATCCTCTTATAAAGCACAAAAACATATATTGTAAAAAGTTTATCCGGTTAATCCCTAATTTGTTTTGACCGATTAAACAAATCACAGAATAAAATTTGAAAAGTAGAATTGCTATAAATGGTTTTGGAAGAATCGGCAGAAATTTATTTCGATTACTTATAAACCATCCTGAAATTGAAGTTGTTGCAATCAATGATATTGCAGATAATAAAACGATGTCGCATTTGGTAAAATATGACAGTATTCATGGAGTTTTGCCTTTTGCAGTATCTCATGATGAAAAAAGCATAATCGTGGATAAAAAACATTATTTATTCTTTCATGAAAATAAGATTTCAAATTTAGACTGGAAAAGTCATAATATTGATTTTGTAATTGAATCAACGGGAAAATATAAAACCCACGAAGAATTAAATACACATATTGAAGCAGGGGCTAAAAGAGTAATTCTTTCTGCGCCGTCTGAAGTAGATACCATAAAAACTGTTGTTTTAGGAGTAAATGAAGGGATTTTGGACGGAAGTGAAAAAATTGTTTCGAATGCGAGCTGTACAACAAACAATGCAGCCCCAATGATCAAAATAATTGACGAGTTGTGTGGCATTGAACAAGCTTACATTACAACAATTCACTCTTATACGACCGATCAGAGTTTGCACGATCAGCCGCATAAAGATTTAAGAAGAGCAAGAGGAGCCAGCCAGTCGATTGTTCCTACAACAACAGGAGCAGCTAAGGCACTTACAAAAATCTTCCCAAATCTGCATCAAAAGATTGGAGGCTGTGGTATTAGGGTTCCGGTACCGGACGGCTCTTTAACAGACATTACGTTCAACGTAAAACGCGCTGTAACTATCGAAGAAATTAATGATGCTTTTCAAAATGCATCAAAAACATATTTAAAAAACATATTAGATTACACAGAAGATCCAATCGTATCAGTAGATGTAATAGGCAATACAAATTCATGCCTATTTGACTCTCAACTAACTTCTGTCATTGATAAAATGGTAAAAGTGGTTGGCTGGTATGATAATGAGATAGGTTATTCATCAAGGCTTATCGATTTAATTTTGCTGATGAAAAAAACATAAGATTCCATTATAAAAAGTATTGCATTATGAAATACGTTTTTATTTTTATCAGTTTTTTTTCCACCCTTTTGTATTCGCAGGCTAAACCGAATACAAATACTCTTTTGCATGATAACAAATCGTCCAGCCCAGATAAAAAAGCTGTCGATATTGTTGGCAAATCGGATTACGGAAATTCTTATGAATATTCGAATTTCCAGAAAGCGATGTCTTTCAAATTGTTAAAAAAATACGATTTAGCTTCTAAAACACTAAAAGAAATAATCCGGAGTCCGGAAAATACCAAAACTTCAGCAATCAAGTCAGAATCCTATTATCAACTTGGATTACTAGAAACGCAATTAAAGAAAAGTGATTCCGCTATTTTATACTTTAATAAAGCTTTGGATTTAAATGCAAAAACTCAAAATTTAAAACAAAAAGCCAGTATTATATTAGCAATAAGTCAATATTATAAAAACAAAAAGGAATTCGAACGTGCTTACAACTATCTAAACGAACATTTTCAGATTGAACAGAATATTCTAAAATTAAAGAATAGTAAATCCAATGCTGATAAATATAAAAAAATCAATGAAGTTCATCTTTTAAACGAAGAAAGAAGAATAAATGAAGAAAAAGCACAGATTAAAACATACAGATACTCCAAATTAATCAGTATTCTGGCTATTGCACTAATTTCTATTTTATCACTACTAAGTCTTGCTCTCTACAAAAACAATGTTATCAGAAACCAAAATAATTTACTTTTAAGAGAAAAAAATAAAGAGCTTATTCTGGCAAAAAATAAAGCCGAAGAAGCTTCAAAAGCCAGATCTGAGTTTTTATCTACAGTAAGCCATGAACTTCGAACCCCATTAAATGCAATTAATGGTATTGCACATTTATTACTTGAAGAAAATCCCAAAGAATCACAATTAAAATATTTAGATTCGTTAAAATTCTCCGGAAATTACCTCACTACATTTATCAATGAAATACTTGAAATCAACAAAATTGATTCAAGTAAAATTGAAATAGAAAAAATTAGCTTTGACTTAAAAGCTTTACTTAACAATATCCAGAATTCGTTAAAAGAGTTAGCAGCTGCAAATGACAATGATTTCTTACTGGACATAGACGATGCTATTCCGGATAATTTAATTGGCGACACAACAAAGCTTTCACAGATTATCCTGAATTTAATCAACAATGCATTAAAGTTTACTCAAAACGGACAAGTCATAGTTATTGCTAAGCTACATGCACTCGAAAATGAAAAAGCGACGGTTTATTTTGAAATAACTGATACCGGAATCGGAATCCCAAAAGACAAGCAGAAAAAAGTCTTTGAAAGTTTTTCACAAGGTTCTGTAGAAGTAAATCGCAAATATGGCGGAACAGGCTTAGGCCTTACCATTGTAAAAAAGCTCATTCACCTCTTAGGAGGCAAAATTCATTTAGAAAGTGAAGTGGGTAAAGGTTCTACATTTAATTTTAAATTAAACTTTGATATCAGCAAAAGCCCATTAGAAAAAATTCAGGAGACAAGACATTATAATGATGACCAGTTAAAAAACAAACTCATTTTATTGATTGAAGACAATAAAATCAATCAGATGATCACCAGAAAAATGCTCGAAAACAAATCTATATCTTGTGAAATACTTGATAATGGAGAGGAAGCAATCGAATTACTAAAAACAAAAAGTTTTGATTTAATTTTAATGGATGTCCACTTACCAGGCATAAATGGCACAACAGCCACTCAGCTAATCCGGGAATTCGACAAAAGAACACCAATCATTGCCCTTACCGCCATTTCACTGGACGAAAACAGAGAACAGCTTTTATCTTTTGGAATGAATGATGTGATTACAAAACCTTTTGTGCCTGATATATTCTACAATACTATTGCTCAATTCTTTGATTAAACTCAATTCTGAAATTAACCTTTCACATAATTCAAAATAGTAGCGTCAAAATTTTGCTGATGATTGACAAAAGTACTTTTTATAGGCAAATAATACAATTTCGAAATCATCCGGACATCTTTCAACCGAACGTAATCTTTTTCAGTTGTAATGATTTTTTTGCCTTGAGCCTTATTCTGAATTTCATTCAAGTTTGTTTCAGAAAAATGATGATGATCAGGAAAAATCAGGCATTCATCATTTTCAGTTTTTAGAAAATCAAAAAAAGGTTTCGGTTTTGCAATTCCGGCTAAAAGCACTTTTGATTCTGATTTTATTTCGGTTACAGCTATTTTGTCTTCCAAATTATAAATTGAATCATCATACTCTATAAAAGTAAAATAAAGTTGTTGTGAGCAATTTAAATTTAATTTTAAACGGATTTCTTCCTGCTTTTCATCAGACAGGTTTTTAGGGCACTTTGTAACGACAATAATATTGGCTCTCCTGGCTCCACTTCTGCTCTCCCGTAAATTTCCAGTTGGCAGTATAAAATCATCTGCATACAAATCATCAAATGCAGTCAATAAAATATAAAACCCGGCTTTTACTTTTCGGTGCTGATAAGCATCATCCAGTAAAATAATTTCAGGCTTATTCTTTTGTGAAAGCAATTGCTTGATTCCATTGGTTCTGTTTGCGTCAACCGCCACCTGAATATTGGGGAATTTTTGATAAAACTGAAAAGGTTCATCTCCCAGAATTTCAGCATTTGAATTATTGCCGGCCAAAACAAAACCTTCCGATTTTCTCTTGTAACCACGGCTTAAAGTAGCCACTTTGTATTGATTCGACAATAATCGGATTAAGTATTCTATTTGTGGCGTTTTACCTGTTCCTCCAACACTTAAATTACCAACGGCTATAACCGGGATATCAAATGAAGTTGATTTTAAAATTGCTTTATCAAAAAGGAAATTACGAATTGAATTAATGAATCCGTATAAAATGGCAAACGGGAAAAGTATATATCGGAGTAATTTCATAAAATTATTTATGAGAATAATGACCTTTTGCTGAAACGACAAAAACTGTAACAGTATCATCTTCCAAATAGTATATCATTCTGTCTTTTTGATTTATACGCCTGGACCAAAATCCAGTAAGTTCATATTTTAAAGGTTCAGGATTTCCAATTCCCTCAAAAGGAGTCTGGGAAAGCTCTAAGAGAATTTTTTCAATATTTTTTATACTTTTTTTATCTCCTGATTTATAGTGCTGAATAATCTGCTTTTTTGCTAATTCTTTTATTTCAATCCTAAACTTCCCCATACATCCTTAGGATTAATTTCTGTGCTATTTTTATCTTTAGCAGATTTCAAAACCATATCTACAAACTCAGGATTATATGTACTTCTTTCCTCATTAACCTGCCCATAATCGTCTATTTCAACAACTTCAATACCTTCAACACCTTTAAAAAAAGCCTCGAACATAGCCATAAAAGCTTTGCCGGTTTTGGTTTGTTCATTAATTTTAATTGTAGTCATGATGATTGATTTAGAATTACAAAAGTACGAAAATTAAACTTCGTGATATTCTACGTTATATTAATTATCACTTTTAGTGCTAAAAAGTGGCACTAAATTACAACTTTGGCGTATTTTCGTTTAATTTTAATATCACGTAGTATCAAAAAAACAACAATGAAAATAAAAGAAATAATCACTGTACTAGAAGAAATGGCTCCTTTGGCTTACGCCGAGGATTTTGACAATGTTGGACTTTTAGTGGGCGATACAGAAACAGAAAGTTCCGGAGTTCTGGTTTGTCACGATGCTTTAGAAACTGTAATCGAAGAAGCTATTACCAAAAACTGCAATCTGGTGGTTTGTTTTCATCCGATATTATTCTCCGGAATCAAAAAAATCACAGGTAAAAATTATGTAGAACGTGCCATTTTAAAGGCTATAAAAAACGATATTGCTATTTATGCCGTTCATACCGCTTTAGACAATCATTCGCAAGGGGTAAACAAAATATTTTGTGATTCTTTGGGCTTAGCGAATCCAAAGGTTTTGATTCCGAAGCAGAATTTCATTCAAAAATTAGTTACTTACACCACTCCTGATAATTCAGATAAAGTTAGGAATGCATTGTTTGAAGCCGGTGCAGGGACAATTGGAAATTATGACAACTGCAGTTTCAATTCTGAAGGCTTTTTTACGTTTCAGGGAAACGAAGATAGCAATCCCGTAATTGGAGAAAAAGGAAAATTATATACCGGAACCGAAATAAAAATTGAAGTTATTTTCGAAAAACATTTACAATCCGGAATTTTAAAAGCCCTTTTTTCAAATCACATTTATGAAGAAGTAGCGTATGAAATTTATAATTTACAAAATTCACATCAAAATATAGGCTTAGGTATGATTGGCGAACTGGAATCTGAAATGGATGAAAAGGATTTCCTTCACTTCGTAAAAGATAAAATGACTGCCAATGGAATCCGACACTCAGCCTTCACAGGAAAAAAAATAAAGAAAGTTGCCGTTTTGGGAGGCTCAGGAAGCTTTGCCATAAAAAATGCAATCCAGGCCGGGGCAGATGCTTTTTTGACAGCCGATTTAAAATACCATCAATTTTATGAAGCAGAAAATAAATTACTTTTAGCCGATATTGGTCATTTTGAGAGTGAACGTTATACAAAAAATTATATTGTTGATTATCTTAGAAAAAAAATCCTTAATTTTGCCATCATTTTATCAGAAGAAAATACAAATCCAGTTAAGTACTTATAGAATATGACGAATACGAAAGAATTAAGTGTTGAGGACAAGTTAAGAGCAATATACGATTTACAGCTTATTGACTCGAGAATTGACGAAATCAGAAACGTAAGAGGGGAACTTCCATTAGAAGTTGAAGATTTAGAAGATGAAGTTGCGGGTCTGAGCACTCGTTCAGAGAAACTAAAAGGTGAACTTGAAGTGGTTGAAGAGCAAATCAAAGCAAAGAAAAATGCAATTGAAGAGCACAAAGAAGTTATTAAAAAGTACACTAAACAACAAGAATCAGTTCGTAATAACAGAGAATTTAATTCTTTGACAAAAGAAGTTGAATTTCAGGAATTAGAAATTCAATTGGCTGAGAAACAAATAAAAGAGATGAAAGCTTCTATCGAACATAAGAAAGAAGTTATTTCAAATCTAAAAGAAAAATTAGAAGCTAAAAGTTCACACTTAAAACATAAAAAATCTGAGTTAGATGCTATTATGGCTGAGACTCAAAAAGAAGAAATCTTCTTAACTGAGAAATCTGCTGAGTATGCTGCCCAAATCGAAGAGAGATTATTGGCTGCTTACAACAGAATCAGAAGCAGTGTCCGTAACGGATTAGCTGTAGTTTCTATTGAAAGAGGAGCTTCTGCAGGATCATTTTTCACAATTCCGCCACAAACTCAGGTAGAAATTGCTTCAAGAAAGAAAATCATAACTGATGAGCATTCAGGAAGAATCTTAGTTGACAGCGCACTTGCTGACGAAGAGAGAGAAAAAATGGAACAATTGTTCGCTAAAATCTAAATAAAATTGTCCCGATCAACATCGGGACTTTTTTTTACCATAAAATTTAATGGTCTTGGGACTTAAAAAAGGAATTCGTTTTATTACATTAAAATCGGTTGGACAATACATTAACTTCCTTAGTTACATCCGTCCGCAAAAAGCTGTCGAACTTTCATATGCACTTTTCAGTCAGCCACGAGATGGAAGATTACTAAAAGAAAAATTGCCTAAAATTCTGAAGAATACAGAAACTGAAACCTTTCAGCACGATAAACATCATTTCCAAACCTATATCTGGAAAGGAAACGAAACCAAAATCCTTTTGGTTCATGGATGGGAAAGCAATTCTTCACGCTGGAAAAAAACACTTCCGCACCTTCAAAAGTCAGGAAGCACCATTATCGCGCTTGATGCCCCGGCACACGGACAAAGCAGCGGTAAGGAATTTAATGTTCCGCTCTATGCTGAGTTCATCAATAAAACGGTAGAAAAATACCTGCCGGATATTATCATTGGGCACTCTATTGGTGGTGCTGCCTGCGTTTACCATCAGTATTTATTTCCGAATACCAGCATCAATAAAATGGTAATTCTTGGCGCTCCATCCGATTTAAAAACACTGATTGACAATTATGTATCGATGCTGAGTTTAAATAACAGAATGTTTTCTCTTTTAGAAAATCGTTTTTTAACACACTTCAATTTTAAACTCGAAGATTTCTCCGGACAAAAATTTGCTTCGGAGTTTAACATCCCAGGGTTAATCGCTCATGACAGAGCAGATAAAATTGTAGCGTTTGAAGAGGGACAAAAAATCGCCAGCAACTGGAAAAACAGTCAGTTTATTGAAACCAAAGGTTTAGGGCATGGGATGCACGATGATGAACTATACCAAAAAGTGATTGATTTTTTGTTTGAAGTGAAATAATAGGCTTTTTGCCGGTACCTTTCCCGCTTTACACTATATTCCCGATAAAAAAACTACGGTAAAAAAGCCTTGTTTTTAAAATCGGACGATATCGCTTCAATAGGACTAAGAGCAGCAATTTTAATTTTTGGGTATCATTTGTCTTTATCTAATTTTCAAAATCCGTATTTTTGTAACATGGAAGAAAATCTAAAACGTCTTAATAAATTTATTGGAGAAACCGGTTATTGCTCCCGTCGTGAAGCCGATAAACTCATCGAAGAAGGCCGCGTAACCATAAATGGTACAGTACCTGAAATGGGAACCAAGGTTTCACCGGATGACGAAGTGCGCATAGATGGAAAATTAATCGTTGAAAAACACGAAAAAATGATCTACCTGGCTTTCAATAAACCTGTTGGAATCGAATGTACAACCAATTTAGAAGTCCGAAACAATATTGTTGATTATATCAATTATCCAAAACGTATTTTTCCAATCGGGAGACTTGACAAAGCTAGTGAGGGATTGATTTTCATGACCAATGACGGCGACATCGTAAACAAGATTTTACGTGCCAGAAACAATCATGAAAAAGAATACACCGTAACAGTAAATAAGCCTATAACAGACCGATTCATACAACGTATGGGCAATGGTGTTCCGATTTTAGATACGGTTACCAAAAAATGCAAAGTAGAACAAATTAGTAAATACACTTTCAAAATCATTCTGACGCAAGGTTTAAACCGTCAGATTCGAAGAATGTCCGAATATTTAGGCTATGAAGTTACGGCATTAAAACGCATCCGGATTATCAATATTTCGCTGGATGTTCCAGTTGGCCGTTACAGGGATTTAACAGATGCTGAAATAAAAGAATTAAATCAGCTAATTGAACCATCAAGTAAAACTGAAGAAGCAAGTTTCCCTAAACCGGAAACTCCCAAAAGAAGAACAGAATTTATTTCAAAACACGATCCCCGCTTTAAAAAAAGAGGCGATTATTGATTCTTATAAGCCAAAATTCTTCAGAATCTGAAGGATTTTTACATAGATAATTTCTGCTAAACGAAATGATTACTTCAAAATACGGAAGTTTTTCACAAAGTCTTTATACTTATCGCTAAGGGTTACCTTGTGGTTTCCTTTTAAAATGATCAAATTATCATTTACATTTATTTGTTCAATTTTACTGAGATTCACTATATAATTGCGATGCGTCTGGCAAAATTTAGCCGCATCGAGTAACTGAATAATTTTTGTTAGGGATATTAAAATAACAAATTTCTCTGCATCAGTAATGATATTGCAATAACGATCTTCAACTTCTATGTACAAAATATCCTTGATTTGAACTTTCTTTAAAACCTTGTTTTTTTTGATAAAAAGAGAATCCCTGCTTACCACCGTATTTTGGTCTTCACTATGAAAAACATTGGTTTGCTCATAAAATTTTTCAACAGCCATTTCCAGTGCATACAAAATTTCAAGTTCATTAAAAGGTTTTAATAAGAAGCTAAAAGGTTTAGTCAGTTTAGCCCTCTCAAAAATCTGACGGTCTTTAGAACTGGTTAGAAAAACAAATGGTTTTTGTCCGTCGGGCACTATATTTATCGTTTCTGCAAAGGTAATTCCGTCTGGTTTACCATCTAAAAAAACATCAATTACCACAATGTCGATTGTATTTTGGTAAAAGAGTGTCAGTGCCTCCTGATGCGTTCTGGCAACACCAACAATATTATAATTATTTTCAGTAAGTACTTTTACAAGCGCGTCGCTTTCAGCAGGTGTATCTTCTACAATAAGTACATTTATATTATCCATGGTTTTTAAACTTTGGTAATGCTATGATAATTCTGGTTCCAACATTTTCTTCACTCTCTATATCGAGTTTCCCTTCGTTTTTGCGAATCAGGCTTTTGCATAACTGCATTCCTAATCCTGTTCCTATGATATCATCGTTTTGCTTTTTAGAAAGCAAAATGGTTTCTTTTAGTAATTCATTTCTTGTTGCTTCATTCATTCCTAACCCGGTGTCTTCTATGACCAGATAACAAAATTCTTCTGATGCAGGACGGCTGTAAATAGAAATCGTTCCGTTTTCTTTAGAAAATTTAATCGCATTGTCTAAAAAGTTCCGAATGATGATTTTGAGCGAATCCAGATCAGCGAATACATGGTCTGAAGCCGAAACATTGATTTTAAAATCGATATTCTTGTTTAGCATCAAGGGTTTGTAATTGTACTCTACATGCTCTACAATTCTGGCCAAATGCAAGGATTCTTGATAAAAATACCCTTGCTGAGTCTGCAACAAAGCCCAATTGAGCAGGTTGTCTAATAAATTATATGCCCCACTGGCAATTGAACTGTTTTTGTGCAGTAAAACATCGAGTTCTGAATAATTTTTACTTTCCAGATTTTCTAATAACTTACCATTACTTACTTTTAAGGCATTTACCGAAGAACGCAAATCATGACTTACAATAGAGAACAACTTGTCTTTGGTAGCATTCAATTCATCCAGCTCGTTTTTCTGGGCTAAGATGATTTTATTGTTCCTGATTTTTTGCCTGTAAAAATAAACCCCGGTACCCAACAGCACGAATAATAAAACCGAAGAAATGAGAAACCCATTTCTTTCGGCTATTTTAACTTTATTCTCTGCAGCGAGAACATTGACTTCTTTTTGTTTTTGCTTGACTGCAAATTTCTTTTCGAGATCAGCAATTTCCCAGACTTTATTTTGGTCGTTTAGGGAATCTTTCCAGGCTTCATATTCTTTTCTGTAAGTTATGGCTAAAGGAAAGTTTTTTCTGTTCTCCTCAACCACCGCCATATTTAATGTCGCTGTACGTCTAAGTTCAAATGATTTTACTTTTTTAGAAAGATCATAAGCCTTTTTAAAATAAGGTATTGCCTGATTGTCTTTAT
Source organism: Flavobacterium flavigenum (assembly GCF_027111255.2). Taxonomy (NCBI): domain Bacteria; kingdom Pseudomonadati; phylum Bacteroidota; class Flavobacteriia; order Flavobacteriales; family Flavobacteriaceae; genus Flavobacterium; species Flavobacterium flavigenum. The sequence goes on from NZ_CP114285.2 coordinate 2,140,367, forward strand.
ATTGGTTATAATACAAACTAGCAATATCCATGTACGAGCCAACTAGTAATAAAGTGTCTTTTTCAATCTCTTGTAATTTGGCGCCTTTAAAAAGATTAACTTCTGCTTTATCAAATTGATTAAGATGTAAATAACATAATCCTATATTGTGTATAACATTACTTGTGTTAAAGCCATAAGTATCTGATTTTTTAAGACTTTCTATTTCCTGAAAATATTGCAAAGCCTTTTTAAACTCCTTTTGCTTTAATGCTATATCTCCTAAAGTCAATCTAACATTATAATAAAATTTAAATCCAACTGAAATTAGTTTAAACTCCTTTTTTGCTTCATTAAAAAGTTTTTTTTTGTTAAAACTTACACCTCTAAAATAGTGGCAATAATCATTTAATTCTTTATTTTCAGAACGACTTAAATGTTTCATTGAATATATTAAAGTAGAATCCCAATTATTCTCTGAAAAAAATAATTGGGCCTTACTAAAATTGATTTCCTTATTAAATTCTTTAGCTTTATTATTAGCCTCAATAGTTAGTACATCTTTATTCTTTTTTAATTGAGAAAAAAGAATAAAGGGAAAATTCATAAGAAATATAAAAACAAAAGCTTTTATTTTAAGTATCATTTTGGATGTTATATCTAAAACAATTAATTATTTAACACTATCCTGAACATTCGTCTCAGTTCCTCTCGAAGTTACAGGATCTATATCCCAAAGAAAAGTTTGGATTGTTTTAATACTCTTAAATGCGTCATCTCCATAAGGATCTTTTTCAGCTTTAAAACTTATCTCATAAACATCAAAGTCTGTACTTATTGTATCGTCTATATCGTAAGTGATAAAAAATTGTAACTGACGATTTCCATCAAGATCTACATACCAATTTTGATAAATCATAAATTCTAATTTATCACCATTTAATTGCGTATTGGTTGACACCAAAAAAACTGCTCTAACCTGAAGTGTTTCAGGATCTGTAAAAGTTGCCTGAACTATGGGAGAAAAAGGAATTTGTGACTTGTTTTCAGGAAATGTTATAGGTTTTTGCGTTAGCTTACTCTTAGTTGCTTTTTTAATGCATTTACCCGGTGGGAAAATTTTTGAAGTTGGGGAAGAAAGGGTAGTTTTTTCCATAATAAATAATTTTAGGGGGTTAGGTTAATAATATTTAATTTTCACCGAAACATTGCTAAATAAGACTTTTTGTCTTACAAAATCAGTAAATTTCAGAAACCAAATATAACAAAGTATTTCTTAATAAGTTTTATTTACCTGTACATTCAACGTTATTATTTGCCTTTTATCAATAAAAAATTACTTGAAAAAATAATTTACAAAAAAAATCCTACCTTTTATTAGATAGGAGTTTTGTAGTTTTATTATTTTTTCAAAAAAGTATAATACAGTGGTTTAGATAAAAAAGATTTTTCCTGATAATAATCAATCTCGTATTCTCTTGATGCTTCTTTTACCTTACCATTTAAATTATTCTTTAAAAAATATTCTCTTCTAACTTCATCATTAAAATTCAAATCGCTTAAAAATACCGGCTCTATACCTCTGTTGACTGAGATATTGTAATTGGTAATCAGATTTCCCCAATTGACAAAACTGCACAACAACAATAGTCCGTAGCAATACCAAACCATTTGGTTAAAAAGGTATGCATTGGTTTTTTGTCTGGCAATCTTTAAAAACGCATACACCAAACCAATTGTCACTAAAATCAGAAACGCATATACTCCTAAACGCTTATATGTTAATCCGAAAAATGACACGTATTCTGAATTTTTGATTATGGCACTTACAATTAAAACGCCATTTAATAAAATCCATATTTTAGCTAATTTTTTAAGGATTGTGGCTTTTGCATCAAAATTAAAACCTCCCTTAAAATAAAATAAGATTACACCAACAGCCATAAGAATTGAGAAAATGACAGCATTTACCCTCTCATGTGTATCTGAGCTCAGATTTGTTTTTTCGACAGCTTCAAAAAACTGCTCATAATTATAAGTTGCAATAAAAATAAGCAGCAATACATTCAAAAGGACCAAAGTAATTTCGCCGCTTTTTCTTTCAAAATCAATATCAAGAAACGAAAAAGAACTTTGGTTTTGATTTCTGACCTCATCTTTAAAGTCATTATCTAAAAGCTGATTTTTTTCGTAACAAACTTCAGGAATCCAGTAATTCCAAAAATTGAATGAGATATAAAATCCTAGACCGCTAATCACGATAAGCTGCCAGAGGTCAATATCTAATTCATAATCAGTGAAGAGAGATGAAAAGTGGTTGCTTCCAAATGAATATACGATAAGAAACAGTCCCAAAAACACGGCAGGAATAATGAAATAGGCAATCAGTTTTTTTGCAAAACCGTTGTTTACCTTTCTTTTCGGAAGATATTGACTAAACATAAATATTCGTCCAAAAGAAGCTATTCCGTTTACGAATATCAACGGAAATACCTGCAACATTTTGAGTTTAGATTCCTGTGTTTTGAATTGCAAAAAAATAATCGATAAAACCAAAGCCCAAAATGAAGCAAAATCACCATACCAGGCAAAAGCATAACAAGAGAGGATCGTAGTTATTACCAAAACTAAATGTGATCTGTGAGTAAACCGATCCTGAAAGAAATAACAAATCAATGCTGTTAATCCTAAGCCAAAAAGTCCGAGGTTAACACCTAACTCCTGTTTGTAAAAAAGCAGCGTAAACAGTAAGCTGCTGACTAAAATAAAATGTAGTTTTTTCATATTTGTAGAATTTATTATTAGTGGTCAAATATGTTATCGCCATTATCAATTGTTTTTTATGCACATTTATAAAGCCATTTCATATTCTCTTAATTAAAAAGTACTTTGTTTTTCAAAGTTTTTAGGTAAAAAAATTTAGTTCTTAAGATTTCATTAATTTTTCAAGATAAGATAAGTGCTCTTTAAAGGCAGCACGCCCCAAAGGTGTAACCTGATAGGATGTTTTTGGCTTTTTCCCAACGAATTCTTTTTTGACTTCAATATATTCTGCTTTTTCTAATGCTGAGGAATGACTCGCTAAATTTCCGTCTGTGATATTCAGTATCGTTTTCATCTCGGTAAAGTCAACCCAATCATTCACCATCAGAACGGACATTATACCCAGTCTGACACGGCTTTCAAAATCTTTATTTAGTTTATCAATGATTCCCATTGGTTTATTTATATTTTTTGAACATTACTAATCCGTACAAGATATGTAAAATACCAAAACCAAACATCCAAAAAAGCAATCCGTAACCTATATAAAAAAGAGAAATGCATCCCAAAATCAGTTCTGAAAAACCTAAATATTTTATATCTGAAAACGTATATTTCTCGGCATTTATAACTGCAAGTCCGTAAAAAATTAAAGTTGATGGCGCCACAAGACCAAAATATCCGTGGTATAGTAAAGCCAGACAAAATATTCCACCGGCTAGAAGCGGAACCGAAAGATTAAACAGCATCTTTTTTGTCGCAGATGTCCAGATAGGTAAATTATATTTTCGGCTTTTTCTTATGGTAAAAAAGGCTCCGAATGTAAATGCGCAAATTAAAATTATAATTGCGATCCAAAATAGTTCTGAAACCAGATTGGTCGAATATAACCTGTGATCGTCATTTAAATAATCCATGCCGTTGGATTTGAATAACTGATACACGTACAACCCTCCTATCAAAGCTGATAAACCGGCAAAGACTCCTGAGAGTCCGCTTAAGGATATAAATCTTGAAGAACGTTCCATCATAGAACGAATGTGTGCTAAATCTTCCTGGTGCTTCTGATTCATAAGTAAAGTACTTTGTATTGCAAAGTTATTATTTATTTTGAATTGTCAAATAAAAAATTGATTTATTTTATCCTTTAAATTTTACATCTGAAAGATTTTGAAACACTTAAATAAAGAGAATTTCTTATTACCACGGAGCTGCGTGAGGGATAGAAGCCAGCTACCAAAGTAGCGCGGATAGCCCGACCCTATTTGCAAAAGGCGCACAATATGCGGTTTGTGAGGTAGCGCCTTTTGCAAATGGGGTCACGCCCAAAGAATAAAAAAACAAAACCCACTCGTTTGAATGGGTTTTAGTTAGGTACTGTATGAATTATTATTTTCTGCTTCTAATTTTTCTGGCCAAAAGTGTATTTTGAAGTAACATTGCAATAGTCATTGGTCCTACTCCACCAGGAACCGGAGTAATAAATGACGCTTTTTTACTTACTTCATCAAAATCAACATCTCCTTTAATCACATATCCTTTTGAATTTGAAGCATCGTCAACTCTGGTAATTCCAACGTCAATAATTACGACGCCGTCTTTTACCATGTCTCCTTTTAAAAATTCAGGAACTCCTAAAGCGGTGATGATGATATCTGCATTTTTAGTGAACTCAGCTAAGTTTTTGGTACGGCTGTGCGTTAAAGTTACTGTTGAATCCCCAGGATTTCCTTTGCGGCTCATCAAAATACTCATTGGACGGCCTACGATATGGCTTCTTCCAATAACAACAGTATGTTTTCCAGCAGTTTCAACTTTATAACGCTCCAATAACTGCATAATTCCGAAAGGAGTAGCGGGAATAAAGGTTTCCATTTCTAAAGCCATTCTTCCAAAGTTTGTTGGGTGAAAACCATCAACATCTTTATCCGGATCAATTGCTAAAAGAATCTTTTCCTCATCAATATGCTTTGGCAAAGGCAACTGAACAATATAGCCGTCCAGGTTTTCATCTTCATTTAATTCTTTAATTTTGGCTAATAAATCTGCTTCGGTAATATCTTCCGGCAAGGCAACTAAAGTAGAATCAAAACCAATTTGCTGGCAGGATTTTACTTTACTCCCTACGTAAGTCAAACTTGCTCCGTTATTTCCAACTAATACTGCTGCTAAATGAGGTACTTTTCCTCCTGCTGCTTTTATAGATTGAACTTCGGCTGCAATTTCGTTTTTAATGTCTTCAGATGTTTTTTTACCGTCTAGTATTTGCATTGTTTTCTTAAAGTTAAATGTTCTATGTTAGAAGTGAGACGTTTCTAAAATGAAAATCCCAATATATTATATCAAAAAAGTTTCAAATTTCAGCCTCAATAACTTGAAACCTGAAACTTGAAACTTTTTAATTTTATTATCTCGGCATTCCGCCCGGCATACCTTTCATACCACCCATCATTTTCATTAGGTTTTTTCCACCTGGTCCCTGCATCATTTTCATCATTTTGCTCATTTGGTCAAACTGCTTCATTAGCTGATTTACCTGCTCAACTTTGGTTCCCGAACCTTTTGCGATTCTGGCTTTTCTTTTCACATCGATGATAGCCGGCTTACTTCTTTCTCCCGGAGTCATCGAATGAATGATTGCTTCAATGTGTTTGAATGCATCATCTTCGATTTCTACATCTTTCATGGCTTTTGAAGCTCCTGGTATCATTCCGACAAGGTCTTTCATATTACCCATTTTCTTCACCTGCTGAATCTGAGTTAAGAAATCGTCAAAACCAAATTCGTTTTTAGCGATTTTCTTTTGAAGCTTTCTTGCTTCTTCTTCATCAAATTGTTCCTGAGCTCTTTCAACAAGCGACACAACGTCACCCATACCTAAGATACGCTCAGCCATACGATCCGGGTAGAAAATGTCAATTGCTTCCATTTTCTCTCCTGTACCCACAAATTTGATTGGTTTGTTCACAACCGATTTAATCGAAAGGGCCGCTCCACCACGAGTATCACCATCCAATTTCGTTAAGATAACTCCATCAAAGTTTAAGATATCGTTGAAAGCTTTTGCTGTGTTTACTGCATCTTGTCCTGTCATAGAATCGACAACGAACAAGGTTTCCTGAGGCTGAATTGCTTTGTGGACACGTGCAATTTCGTCCATCATTTCCTGATCGACTGCCAAACGACCTGCTGTATCCACGATAACAACATTGAATCCGTTTGCTTTTGCGTGTTTAATTGCATTTTGGGCAATTTCTACAGGATTTTTATTTTCAGGCTCTGAATAAACCTCAACACCTATCTGATCCCCCACAACATGAAGCTGATTGATCGCCGCTGGACGGTAGATATCACACGCTACTAAAAGTGGTTTCTTGTTTTTCTTTGTTTTTAAGAAATTAGCTAATTTCCCTGAGAAAGTGGTCTTACCTGAACCCTGCAAACCAGACATCAGGATCACTGTTGGATTTCCGGAAAGATTTACACCTGCAACATCGCCTCCCATTAATTCGGTAAGTTCGTCTTTTACTAACTTAACCAACAATTGTCCTGGCTGTAATGTAGTCAATACATCCTGACCAATTGCTTTTTCTTTTACCCTTGCAGTAAAATCTTTAGCAATTTTAAAGTTAACATCGGCATCAAGCAATGCACGACGAACTTCTTTTAAGGTATCGGCAACGTTTACTTCTGTAATTTTACCGTGTCCTTTTAGTATATGAAACGCTTTATCTAATTTATCGCTTAAATTATCAAACATAATTTTGTTTTTTTTGAAGTTGCAAATATAGAACAAAGTTAGAAAGTTTCAAAGATTCAGAGGTGCAAAGGTTTAAAGTTTTAATCTGTCATTTTTGCTTATCGTATTTCTGAAAATGAATTATAAATTCATAAAAAAGAGGTTAGAAAAAATTCTAACCTCTATCAAAAAAAAATAAAAAAAACCAAGTTATTAACTAATTGAAAAGTTAAATATATTTTACCTGAAAATAAATTTTCCGGATTTTACTTCATTATTGTCGGATAAGATCTTGTAGAAATAAATTCCTTTTGAATAATTGGATGGAATATTCCAATTTACGATCTGATTTGGTATAACACGTCCCTTAAAAACCGATTTTGTATTTGGTAAACTTTCCGAATAGACAATAATTTCTATATCTTTCTCTGTAGAAAAAGTAGTTGAGAAATTTATTGATTCTGATGTTGGATTTGGAGATACTGTTGTTAGTTCCTCTAAAATTAAATCACTTTGAATGTTTGCCACATTTGAGGCAATTTTATTCTCGTTTGGAGCAAAAGGAATTTTCAATATATTACTTGATACTGGTAAATTCTTTGATTTTACAACTCTGGTAACATACATACCGTAATAGGCACTCCCTACTACATTAGGATCATATACCCAAGAAGGAAGTTCTAAATCTTGTCCTTTCTCATCATGAAAATCATATATTCCCCCTATTTCATCACTTGTAAACTGCCAGGAATATTCATACGTCCCACTACCTCCTGTTGGCAAACTCCCTAAAATTGTAGATCCATTTAAACTAATTGTATTATTTTCTGTAACTGGAAAAGGTGGGATCCATAATTTGTTACTCGAAATAGCTCTATTTCCAGATTTTACAACTCTGATAACATAGAGACCTGAATAAACACCTCCTACAGCATTTGTATATACCCAAGAAGGAAGTTCTAAATTTTGTCCTTTCTCATCATGAAAATCATATATTCCCCCTATTTCATCACTTGTAAACTGCCAGGAATATTCATACGTCCCACTACCTTCTGTTGGTAAACTCCCTAAAATTGTAGATCCATTTAAACTAATTGTATTATTTTGTATAGGTGGAACAGGTGGCAATATTATAACTGTTATTTCATTACTTGCATCAGTAAGTGTCCCGAATAATGATGTAACAATTCTTCTATATGATATTGTCGAAACTGAAAGATTTGTAGGTTGAAAAGTAACACCTGTTGCTCCTGGTATATTAGTCCATGCACCCGCACTTCCAATCCTTTGCTGCCACCTATAGGTATATAATCCATCGCCACCGTTTGGAGCTGGTCCATTTATAGAGCCTACAGAATCCCCTACATAAACTGTTTGATTTCCTATAATATAGTTACTAGTTATTAATGGAACTGTTTTTACATTTACACTTGTTCCCAAAATGGGACTGTTATTTACCGGTGAAAATTGCGCATAAATAGATCCACTACCTGAAGGGAAATGTATAGGTTTTAACTCTATTGTACATTGTCTACTCACAGTTCCTGATATAGCATTTTGACCAAAGAAAATTGACACATGCTGTATATTTGTACTACTATTAAACTTACTATAAACAGATAATGTTCCGCCTTGTATTAATGCAAAGCCAGGATTATTGATTCCCAAATCAAAAGTTACAGAAACACTGCCACCCTCAGCAATTTTAATTGGTGTTCCAATTGGTATTGCACTACCATTTGTATATTTTAAATTGCTTATTGAAATCATTTGTGGGGTTTGAGAATAGCCAGAAATAGCAAATAGCCTCATTAGTAATACAAAAATTGATAATCGTAATTTTATTTTCATAATTATGATTGATTAAACAAGAAAATTATTCTTATCTGTTTCAAAAATTTATTTTAGACTTCTATTTATGAAACGAAAGCTTAAAATAAAATTCAGCATACAGCAAAAGTAACCTTCTTCATATTAAATTAATATTGATTAAAAAACACCTCGAATAAATAAATTATCCGAGGTCTAAATTATTTTTATTAGAATGTAGTTGTACTATTCGCCTGATATGCAAAATTAAAAGTATAAAACCCGGTATCCTCCGTTTTTGAAGGGTCTGGAGTTACGGGAGCTCCTTTATAGTAGCTCAAAATTTCGAATTTTGCATATTTACCATCATGAGTTTTTATAACAAAAACTTTTCCTGCAATTGGGGAAATAATATGAGAATTCATATCATAGTTATACCAGCCTTTTCCACTTCCTTTAGGAATTGCATAAACAGTAGCTGCATCCTGAACAAAAGCAGAAGCCTCTGGATATAAAATTAAACTGGCAAATGTTCCCGAAACTATACTGGCTGCACCAGATCCAGTTCTGTTTGGTTCTGCATCAGTCATTTTGACTCCTCCGTTTACAATAATAGTTGTAGTACTGAAAGCTACATCCCAATTATCTGTGGTAACGACTTTATTTTCTGAAAAACTGAACTTTGTATATCCTGCTTTTGAAGCATCAAGATCAGAAACTTTTTTAGTTTCAACTGCCGGAATCGTATCGTTATTATCATCATCACTACTGCAAGATGCTGCAAAAATAAATAATGCTAAAAATGAAAGTTTTAAGAATTGTGTTTTCATGGTAAAAGTGTTTAAATAAATATTGATTAAAAATTATATTGGATTCTTGCAAAAAGTTGTCTTCCGGCGATATTAGGAATCTGTCCCGGATTTGTGTAATCAAATAAATTATTAGCTCCTGCCTGAAGCATTATTGTATCGATTATATATTTTGAAACTGATAAATTGGTTACTAAATAACCGTTTACAAATGTGTCGTATTTGTCAAGAATCTGATTTCCATTACTATCAAACAACCCATATTTACTACGGTAGAAAACACGAAGATTGACATCTGTTTTAATTTTTGGAAAAGTATAAGCAAACTTCATATTTGCTGTATGTTTGGACCTGTTGAATAATCCGAAATAATCTGATTTATTAATTTGAACCGTTTGCAATTCTGAATTACGGATATATTGGTAGTCTTCAAAATTGTCAATAACGTCTTTATTTTTAGCAATTAAATATTGGTATCCTAATGACAAAGAGAATTCTTTTGTAAAACTGTACGTTGAATTGTACTCAATACCGTATGTGAAAATTGTATTGAAATTGGAATAGCTAAAAATATTCTGACTGTTTGTTTTTGTAGCTATAATCTGTGTATCAATCAAATTACTAATAGTATTGTAGAAAGCATTAATTTCCATTCTGAGTTTATTTCTTTTATAATAAGTTCCAAAATTGAAATTAATGGAGCTCTCTGCTTCTAGTGGTTTATCAAAATTAATTCCCGCCACTCTTGATAAAAGCTGACCTTCCTCCTCAAATTGATTCAAACGTGACTCTGCAACATTATAACCCAAAACCGTATACCCAACTGATGGATTGGTAAAGTCGAAAAACAGCTGACGGAAATCTGGTGCTTTATAACCATATCCTACCGAAGATTTTAAAGAAAATTTATTATTGATTTTATAATTAACGGCCAGTTTTGGGCTAAACTGCGAAGCATATTCACTATGATTATCGTATCTGAATCCGGCAAGGATATTCCACTTTTCTGTTGGATTCCAGTCATATTGTAAAAAAACATATTGAGAATTAAACTTTACACTCTGATCAAAATACGTTCTGTCTAAAGTTTCATAATTTACCCCTATCCCTCCTGTAATTTTATCATTTTTCAGAGAAAATGTTGTCCTGATTTCAGGGCGAAAAAGCCATTGATTGTAATATGAATCCTCATAACGAACATCATTCTGATCATTTAAAAAAGAGTCATTTTTATAATTTGTAACATATAATTCGTATTCAGAATAGAATTTATCATTCCATTTATGCTCCAATTTTACTTGCGAGTTCCATTCTTTTTCTGTCGCATCACCTTGGTAATTTTCAGAATCTATCACAGCCTTATTATCCATTTTCATGTCATAAAAACGGTTGCTGACAATTAATTTTAAATGCCCTGAAAAGTCATAGTATATTTTCGGCTGAAGGGTAAAATTGTAAAACGGTTCTACATTTTTCAGAAGCGTACTTTTATCTAAATCATAACCATCCGTAGCATAAAAATTGGCAAAAAGATTAGCAGAGAATTTCTTCTTTTTCCAAAGAAGGTTTGCATTAGCATCATTAGTATTAAATGTAGCGTACCTGTATGAAAGGCTTCCTGAAAACATATCTTTTTTAGGCTTTTTTGTAATTACATTAATTACACCTCCCATGGCTTCAGAACCATACAAGGCAGACGAAGCCCCTTTTACAATTTCAATCCTTTCTATATTTCCAACCGAAACCCTGGACAAATCCAAAACACCTGAACTTCTCCCTACAAGCGGAACCCCATCAATTAAAATCATGGTGTAAGCAGCGTCCAGTCCCTGTATTTGAATGCCTTCAAAACCACTTTCATCAGGAATTAGGATAATACCGGTTTGTTCATTTAAAATCTCATTCAATCTCGTAACACCAGTCTTTGTAATTGTTTCAGCCGTAATAATTGTCATTGGCAAAGGCAATGATGAAATTACCCTCTCTGTTCTGGTTGCTGTTGTTACTTTAACTTCCGATAATTCATTTGTTTCAATACTATCTTTTTGCATTTGCTGAGCAATTGTAATTTGACAAAAAACAAACAGTGTAGAAAGGGTAAATTTTAATTTCATTATTTTTATTCAGTCTTAATAACAAGTGCAAATATATAATTATTTTTATTTGTTCTAAATAAACTTTATATATTTGTAAAAATTTTTAAACTAAATAATTCAGTTATGATTACAAAAAGCCTCTACTTATTAGCCGTTACGGCTGTAACCTGCAGTCTTGGATTCAGTCAGGATAAAAAACAACAGGATATTAAATCGATAAAATCCATGTGTGGATGCTATGAAGTGAAATTTAATTTTGCAGAAACTTTTCAGTATGCAAAGGATTCAGCTTCTTATAAACCATCACAGACAAAGCATGAGTCTGCTTTAGAATGGGTGGAATTGGTTGAGGACACACCAAATAAAATTGTCATGCAGCATTTATTAATTGTAAGTGACAATATGATCATCAAGCACTGGAGACAAGACTGGCTGTATGAAAACACGGATTTATATCTGTTCGATAAAAACACATCCTGGAAATATAAAAAACTGGATAAAAAAGCTGTAAAAGGACAATGGACTCAAAAAGTATATCAGGTAGATGACAGTCCACGATATGAAGGAACTGCAACCTGGGTACATGTGGATGGACAGGATTATTGGGCAAACGTAACGGATGCTCCGCTGCCAAGAAGAGAACATACAAAACGTAATGATTATAACGTTTTAAAAAGAAGAAACATTCATGAAATTACTGCAACGGGTTGGAACCATGAACAGGACAATGACAAATTGATCCGTGATGACAGTGGAAAAGATGTTTTGCTGGCGCAGGAAAAAGGAATGGACATTTATACTAAAGTTCCGGATAGTAAATGTATTGCCGGACAAAAATGGTGGAAGGAAAATAATGTCCTTTGGAAAAATGTGCGTGACAAATGGCAAACTCTTTTTGACAGGCATCAGGATTTAAACTTAGAAGCCAAAGTAGAGAAAAAAACACTTTATTCCCTTTTATTTGATTTGAAACCAGATGCTGCAAAATCAGAGACTGATGCTATTATCCAAAAGTTTGTAAAATAAAAATGTTTTGTTAGTTGTAAAAGAGCCGATAGTTTTAGGACTATCGGCTCTTTTTATTTTGTAAACAGAAAATTACTGTACACACTCAGAGTATGTAATTACATGCTTTGTTAAATCAGTCCATTTTGGATCTGCTGCTGATTCTGTGATTAATTTTTCACAACTTTTCCATAATGGTAAAAACTCTTTTTTATAATCTTTTTTCTTTAATAGAAATGCTGGCTCATCTTTTTTTGCCACATAGAAAGATTTAATATCCCCACCAACAAATTTTACTCCGCCTACTCCTAATGAAGCTGTTTTTTTGGCATACGGATCACAATAAATTCTGAATTCCTTACTGAATGAAGGATTAAGAAGCTGCATCAATAATTTAGTGTTTTTCTTTTTAATCTTCACATCAGTAGTTTCAAAATAGGCATAACCATCATTTAAATAAGTCTGGTTTAGTTTTTCATTATTCCATTTTTTGAAGTCTGAAGCAAAATTTAATTTCTTCCCTAAATTATCAAGTCCACTTGGTGGCAAATACATGAATTTTATATCTTCAGGTTTTAATTTATGTTTTTTTCCTGCTCCATCCTGCAGTTTTATAAATTCTATTAATCCCTCGTCTCTGTCAATATCTTTAATTGTTCCATTAATTTCAGTTCCATCTGCCAAAGTGATATAGGCAGTTTCACTGTGAGAAAATCCATAAGACGGCGCCACCAATTCCTGCGCATTTATGGCGCAGCATGTTAGAAAAAACATTAATAAAATAGTTTGTTTTTTAATCATTTGATATTAGGTTTAAATTATTGCTTACTCTTACGATTTTCAGCGTCCTCGACATTCAGTTATTGAATTATTAAACAGTGAATTTATTTATTTTAATAAATTTATAAATGATTTCTTACCGCAAACATAGGCATAAAATCAACACTTGCAAACCTTAATTTATGTTTTTATAAACGATAATTGTTCACAACATTTTAAGATTACCAATATCATTATTAGAAAAACATTGCATAAAAAAAGAGCCGATAATATTAACTATCGGCTCTTTTTAATATAATTTAATCTACATTCTCTCCGGAACTTCAATTCCTAATAAAGTAAAAGCAGATCTGATGACCTCACCCACTTTTTGCGAAAGCTGTACTCTGAAAATCTTTTTAATCAGGTCAACTTCTCCTAAAATGTGTACTGATTGATAAAATGAATTGTATTCTTTTACTAAGTCATACGTATAATTCGCAATTAAAGCCGGGCTATGATTTTGTGCAGCATTTTGAATTATTTCCGGGAAAAGCTGGATTAGTTTTACCAGCTCTTTTTCTTTTTCGTGCAACTCTTCAATGGTCGTTACAGCAGAAAAATCAAAATCGGCTTTACGGATAATAGATTGAATTCTGGCATACGTATATTGAATAAACGGACCTGTATTACCCGCAAAATCCACAGATTCTTCCGGGTTGAACAAAATACGCTTTTTTGGATCTACTTTTAAAATGTAATATTTTAATGCGCCAAGTCCAATTGTTTTGTACAATTTGGCCTTTTCTTCAGCAGAATAACCGTCGAGTTTTCCTAAATCTTCAGAGATTTGTTTGGCTGTTGCCGTCATATCATGAATCAGGTCATCGGCATCTACCACGGTTCCTTCACGGCTTTTCATTTTTCCGGATGGTAAATCAACCATTCCGTATGACAAATGATATAAACTTGAAGCCCAGTCAAAACCTAACTTTTTCAGGATTAAGAACAATACTTTAAAATGATAATCCTGCTCATTTCCAACGGTATAAACCATTCCGCCAACATCCGGCATATCTTTTACACGCTGAATTGCAGTTCCGATATCTTGTGTCATATAAACAGCAGTTCCGTCAGAACGTAATACAATTTTACGATCCAAACCTTCATCTGTCAAATCAATCCAGACTGAACCATCAGGATCTTTTTCAAAAACACCTTTATCAAGTCCAACCTGAACCACATCTTTTCCTAATAAATACGTATTGCTTTCGTAGTAATATTTATCAAAATCGACTCCAAGATTGGTATAAGTTGTAGCAAAACCGTCATACACCCATTGGTTCATTTTTTTCCAAAGTGCAATTACTTTTTCGTCCCCGGCTTCCCATTTCTTTAGCATATACTGCGCTTCAACTATAATGGGTGCCTGTTTTTTTGCTTCTTCTTCCGTTTTACCGGTTTCCATTAATTGATTGATTTCACCTTTATAAGCTTTATCAAACTCAACATAATATTTTCCTACTAACTTATCCCCTTTTGAACCTGAAGTTTCCGGAGTTTCTCCGTTTCCGAATTTCTCCCAGGCCAGCATCGATTTGCAGATATGAATTCCACGGTCGTTGATAATTTGTGTTTTGTATACTTTTTTACCAGAAGCTTTCAAAATTTCAGCAACAGAATAACCTAATAAGTTATTACGTACATGCCCTAAGTGCAAAGGTTTATTGGTGTTTGGAGAAGAATACTCCACCATAATCGCTTTCTCATCAGGATTTGGAGCTACATAACCAAACTTGGTATTGTCCCGTATCTCATTGAAGAAATTCAGATAATAACGATCTGCAATCACGATATTAAGGAAACCAGAAACAACATTGAATCTTGCCACTTCGGTCACATTTTCAACAAGGTAATCTCCAATTTTATTTCCTAATTCGACAGGATTGCTTTTCGTCAATTTCAATAAAGGGAAAATCACCATCGTAATATCGCCCTCAAACTCTTTTCGCGTAGCCTGAAATTCGATTTTATCGACAGTAACATCAAATAATGCCTGAATGGCGTTTTGTATAGAAGGAGTAAGAATTTGTGATAATGACATGTAAACTTTTTTTAAGGTGAGCAAATATACTGCTTATTCATCAATTTGAGAAAACGAAAAACATATTAAATAGCAAAAAAGAGTTAGAAATTCTTAAAAAAACGAGAGTACAAATTGTTGAAATTATCAAAAAACCAAAACACTAATGTATTATAAAACAGGTACTATAAATAAATTTTAGCTTTTTTCTGTAAAATGTTGTAACAAATCATTAGTAAAATGGTCTTATTATCAAATTTCAAAACAATCATCAATCAAATCAAAATAATCAACTAACTAATTATGAAATTAAAACTCTTATTGTTCGCATTACTGGGAGTAATTGCAACAACTCATGCCCAGAATACGGGAACGGTATCCGGGAAAGTTATTGAAAAATCGAATAAGGCTCCTATTTCTTATGCTACGGTTTCGATTAAAGACAACGGAAAAGTCGTTTCCGGAGTAAATACAGATGACAATGGGGATTTTACGATGAAAAACCTTGCCCTAAAAAGTTACACAATCGAAATTCAGTATATTGGTTTTAGAAAATATATAGGATCTGTAATTTTAAGTGACAACAAAAAATCAGCTATGGTTAATGTATCTCTTGAAGAAGAAGCAACGCAGCTAAAAGGAGTAAATATTGTTGCTGAACGTTCTACAATTGAGCAGAAAATCGACCGTAAAGTAATCAATGTTGGGAAAGATTTAACCACAGCAGGGGCTTCGGCATCTGACATCATGAATAATATTCCGTCTGTGAATGTAGATCAGGACGGAAAGCTTTCGCTTCGCGGAAATGACAATGTACGTGTATTAATTGACGGACGTCCTTCTAATATTGATCCAGCGCAATTATTAAAACAAATTCCATCGACTTCTATCAAAAAAATTGAGTTGATTACCAACCCAAGTGCGAAATATAACCCTGAGGGAATGTCGGGAATCATCAATATTGTTTTGCACAAAAATGCCAATAACGGTTTTAACGGAAGTTATAGCGGTGGAATAACCTTTGGGGAAACTGCGAAATACAATCAGTCATTAGATTTGAATTATAAAACCGGTAAAGTAAATTTCTTTGGAAACGGCGGAACTAACTTCGGTACTTATTTTAATGATGGCTTCATCAAAAAAACAGATAAAAGCACTATCCAAAACTTAGACATTTCTAATAAAAATGATTCATACTTATATAAAATCGGAATGGATTATTTAATTGATGATCATAATACATTATCTTTTTATAGTACACAAAATAAAGCAACAGGACTTGGATTTGTAAATACTGATATTGATTACTTTAATTCACCGGAAGAAATTAGTAATGTATATCAAAAAGGAAGATATGAAGGCCCGAACAAAACCGGAACTTATAATCTGGCTTATAAACACATCTTTAAAAAAGAAGGCCACACATTAGATTTTGAAGGAAATTATAGTACTACAGAGGAAACTCAGAATGCTTCTTTTGATACAGAAACCATAAAAACAGATAATACATCCAACAGAAATGTTTATAATGATTTCATAAATGACAAACGTAAATTAAGTACTTTGAATGTGGATTATATAAATCCTTTAAATGAAAAAACGACATTAGAGGCTGGAGCTGAAGCCAGAATAACGAAAACAGAGAATAATTATGCAACTGAAAATCCGTTTGCTGAATTCCCTGTATCTAATTATATCTATGATACTGATATTTATTCAGCTTATGTAACTTTTGGTCAGAAATTTAAAAAATTCAGTTATCAACTGGGGGCGCGTTTTGAAAGTTATAATCTTAAATCCAATTTAAACTACGGTTATAAAATATTTAATGATGATTATATTACTTTATATCCTTCTGCTTATTTAACGTATAATCTGAACGAAAAAAACACTTTTCAGTTGAGTTACAGCCGTCGTGTTGATCGCCCAAGTTTAGAACAGACAAAACCGATTCGTGAGTTTTCAACTCCATTGGTTACCTCATTTGGAAATCAGGACTTGAGACCACAGTTTACCAATTCTGTAGAATTAAATTATACCAAGACTTTAGAAAAAGGAAGCTTTACTACAGGTGTGTTTTACAGAAGTATTAACGATCCGATTAGCAGAACTTTAAGACCAGATGAATTAAATCCAAATAAACAAATTATGAGTTTTACTAATTATGATCATAATACTTCGTATGGATTTGAAGTTTCTTTAAATTACAAAATTATAAAATGGTGGGATATTCAGCCTTCTATCGACTTTTCAAGCATTAATCAGCAAGGAGTTGTGTTTAAATATGATGAAACACAAACCACAAAAAGCACTGCAGAGGAGAGAACAGTTACAATGGCAGCATTCAACGCCCGTATGAATTCTAACTTCAAGGCCACAAAACGTTTAAGCTTTTTATTATTCGGATTTTACAGAGGACCGGTTGAAGATGTACAGCAGAAAAGAAAAGAAATGTATAAAATTGATATTGGTTCACGTTATACATTATTAGACAACAAAATGAATATAAGCTTACGTTTTAATGACGTTTTCAACACTATGAAATATGCTTTTGATACCCAATATCCTTATCCTCAATCAGGACAGTTTACATGGGAAAGTCAAACGGTTTACCTGGGTTTAACTTACAACTTTGGTGGTGCAAAAATCAAAAAATTACAACGTAAACAAAGAGATGACAATACCAGTAAAGATGCTGGCGGAATGTTTTAAAAGCTTTAACTTTTTTACTATTTTAATTAGCACTTGTAGAGAAAAAGGCCTGAAGTTTGCCAGCTTCAGGCCTTTTTTATTGAATTAACTTTTATAAAAAATTCCGGATTTCTTTTACTTCTTCGGGATTTGCTGTTTCTGTATCATCAGTAATAGCTGATGAATGATAAAAAGTAGGTTCTAATCTATCCTGTAATAATTTAACATTTGAAGATCGTAACCCGCCTCCAGGCATAATTTCAATCCTGTCACCGGCTAATTTTTGAATCTTTTCAAGATTAAAAATTCCCTCTTCAACGTTTATTTCGTGTCCGGAGGTTAAAATCGTTTTAAAACCACAATCTATAATATCTTCTAAAGACTGCTCAACATTTTTAACAACATCAAAAGCCCGATGAAAAGTACACGGAAGCGGTCTGGCCAAATTGACTAGTTCCAGATTTTTCTTTTTATTGATAGTACAATCTGTATTTAAAATCCCAAAAACAAAACCATCAACTCCTAGCTTTTTAAACTGTTTTATATCTTGTTTCATTTCGGCAATTTCCTCATCTGCATAAAAAAAATCTCCACCTCGGGGCCTTATGATCACATGCATTTTTATGGAAAGTTTTTCACGCACCCTGATCGTTAAAACATAATTTGGAGTTGTACCTCCAAGCTTCATATTCTCGCACAATTCGATTCGGTCAGCACCGTTATCCTGTGCAATCAAAGCTGATTCATAATTAAAGCAGGCTATTTCGAGTTGATTTTTTTTCATCATATAAAGGAATTCAATTGAACCAAATATAAAAAAACCTGCTTCAAAGCGAAACAGGTTTTATATAATTTACGCAAATTAACTTACCATTTGATAATGGCACTTGCCCAGGTAAATCCACTTCCAAAAGCTGCTAAAACAACAGTATCCCCGGATTTGATTTTTCCCTGCTCCCATGCTTCTGTTAAAGCAATCGGGATAGACGCTGCAGTTGTATTACCGTATTTCTGGATATTATTATGAACCTGATCGTCTGATAATTTGAACTTATTCTGAATGAATTGCGAGATTCTTAAATTTGCCTGATGCGGAATCAGCATATCAATATCCGACACTTGCAAACCATTTGATTCTAAGCCTTCATTTATAACTTCTGCAAAACGCACAACTGCATTTTTAAACACAAATTGTCCATTCATATACGGATAATAACTTTCATCATTAGGGTCATTATCTGTAATAATATCAGTTACCCAGCGTGCCCCCATTCCCGGAGCCTGCAAAGCAAGTTCTTCAGCATGCTGCCCTTCAGAATGTAAATGAGTTGATAAAATTCCTTTTGACAAATCTTCTTCACGGCTTAAAACTGCCGCTCCTGCCCCATCTCCAAAAATTACCGAAACCCCGCGTCCGCGTGTGGTCATGTCTAACCCGGTTGAATGTACTTCGGAACCAATTACCAGAATGTTTTTATACATTCCGGTCTTAATATATTGATCCGCAACAGAAATTGCATACACAAAACCTGAACATTGATTTCTAACGTCTAATGCCCCTACAGTCCGTAATCCCAAATCACGCTGTACTAAAACTCCGGGTCCTGGAAAATAGTAATCAGGGCTCAATGTTGCAAAAACTACAAAATCTATATCTTCTTTGGCTACGCCGGAACGTTCAATTGCTATCTTAGCAGCTTTGACCCCCATCGAAGTTGTAGTGTCTTCACCACGAATAATATGTCTTCTTTCCTGAATTCCGGTGCGTTCCTGAATCCACTCATCATTGGTATCCATAATCTTAGACAAATCATCGTTTGTCACCACATTTGAAGGAACATAATATCCTAAGCCCGCAATTTTTGAATGATACATACTCTCTTTTTTATTAGTTAAAAACTGGAATGCAAATTTAAGTATACTTTAAAACATTAGTATACAAATTACCATTTTTTTCGCAATTGACAATTTTCTGCATCTTAAAAAACATTTTATTTCAAATTAGTCCTTTTTCAAAAAACAGTTTATTAAAGTTAAACAAAACAAAACCCCTAAAAAGTACATTTTAGGGGCTTCGCTTAATTTATTTTACTATCCTTTTAGCCAGGCGTTTTTAAGTTTTTCTTTTGAAGCATCTGTAGCTTTAAACGTTTCACTTTCTTCGTAAGGTAATTTTACTGTACCTTTTATTGTTTTATCAGCACCGGCTCTTTTTATCTGAACAGTAATGGGATCATTTTCTTTCCAGTTTTCACTCTCACCAATTAAATCATATATATTGTCTAAAGTATATGGTTTAGCATTTATTGATAAAATTACATCTCCTGGTTTTAGATCCAGATTAGTAAAAAACGGATTTAACTCAACATCTGGACGAACACTTATTTGTTTCGTTTTTGGATCAACTCCTATGTATGGCACCTGCCCTTTTATGAAAACTGAACCCGCTTTTTTCTCAGATGACTTTGTAACGCCCACTTTAGCTAAATATTGATCATAAGGAATAGGAGTCGTTCCGGCAACATGGGTTTTCAGGAATTCCCCAACTTCAGGATAAGTCAATTTTGTGATTTTATCAAAAAGTTCATTGTCATTAAATGGTTTTTCAACTCCGTATTCTTCAGATAGTTTATGCATCAGGTCAAGAATACCTCGCTCACCATTACTTTTTTCCCTGATGATAATATCAATACACATTCCGATTAATGCCCCTTTTTGATATACATTTAAATATTGATCTTTGTAAGGCTGCTCCAGTACATTTTTACTCATCACTGTAAATGACATCGTATCGTTTAAGCTTTTTGCCTGTTCGATTTTATCCGCAATACGGGTATAAAATTCAGCTTCATCTATTAAGCCCTGATTAATCTGAAAAAGATTCGCGAAATATTCTGTTACACCTTCGTACATCCACAAATGTTCAGACATTTTTGGAGCATTATAATCAAAATACTGAATTTCTTTAGAGTGAATAGTCAATGGCGTTACAATATGAAAAAATTCGTGTGAAACTACATCTTTCATCGACTCAACTAACTTCTCTTTCGGCATCGATTCAGGTAAAACAACTGTAGTAACTGTTGGATGTTCTAAAGCACCAAAGCCATGCGCATCATCCTTTGCCATACTTGACAAATACAATAAAACGGTATATTTTTTAGTAGCATTTACTTTGCCTAAAAAGTTTTTTTGTGCCGTCATCATTGTTTTCATTTCCGGCGTAATACTTTCTGCAGTGAATTTTCCGGTTGGAGAATAAACCGCAATCAGAATATCCATCCCGTTAACATTGAATGTAGTATAATCAGGCTTAGAATACATAATTGGATTCTCTACCAAAACAGCGTAACGAGGTGTTGTAAAAACATCACTTGTTTTGCTTGCATCTTCATCTGTCATTGAAGTTGCTCCCCAAAGTGCTTCCGGATGTGTGATGGTAACTTTATACGGAACATCTAATTTATCCTGAAAATATCCAACAAACCCATGCGTATTTACCATAAAATTGATTCCGGCATTTATGTTTGTTCCGGCTGGAGAAAACACATCATCATTACCAAAACCCGTTCCTTTTTCTGTATCAAAAGTATCACCAACCAAATAGGTAATTGTTTTCAATTTTTTTGCATCCGAAATTGACCATGAATTATCATCGATCCTTTTTACATTTAGCGCATTCCCTTTTACATCAAAAGCTTTAAAATCATCTGAATATTTCCCGTAATTATCTGTAGAATAAGTCCCGGGAACAGTTTTAGGTATACTGTAAATCACTTCATCAGTTTTTATCTGAGGTGCGGTTACTGTAACCAAAACTTTATCATCTTTTACATCAGTAAGATTAATATTTACAGCAACGTTTTCCTTCGCTGCACTTGACGTCCCTGTTTTACAGCTCCATAAGGTAACTGCAAGCGCTAATGTGCAAATTATTTTTTTCATTTATTAAAAGTTTAATTTTTATATGAGTCTTACAAATTATAAAACTGTTACAGTAAAGATATAAATAAAAAAACTCCTGCAATTCAGGAGTTTTCATTTAGTCTAATTTATTTTTTATATAGTATTTCCCGTCCAGATCTTCATCAAAATCGTCTATTTTAACTGGTTTTGGCTTTGGTTTATTTGCAATTGCCTTCTTTTTCCACATCTCGAATTTCTCAAGAGGCATTTTCTTTTTCATTATTTCCAGAACTTCTTTTTCTGACAATCCAAATTCTTTTTTTATAATTTCGAATGGATTTCTCTCTTCTAATGCCAACGAAACAAGCTTTTCAGTTTGTTCCCAATTCAATTCTTTGCGGTTACTCTTTTTCATCACGTGAAAATTAATTCAAAATAGAGGTTAATGATTAATAGATTGATTTTCAAATTAAGTATCAATATTAATAAAAAAAATAATTAGTTGATCAGATTGGATATATTTTTTTTATTGATTTTAGATTTTTTTTAGAGTATGTGTATTTTGAGATATTTCTGTTCAATTTTTTTTTATTTTAAATCTCTTTGAATACATTTTTATTCCTGCTACTATAATTTACAGAATTCTATATTCTTCCAAAAAAGAAAGCAATGCAAATCTGATTTTATACAACTACTTAAGTATATTGATAAGCCCATAAAATCAACAAAAGCTGTAATGGCAAGCGTAACAATAAGATCCATTTTGGCAAACCAAAACCTGCTTTTTTGTTTTGATACATAAAAAGATTAGCAGGAAACACAGCAAGAAGCAACGCTATAATCCCCCATGCAGCAAAGTGACTCAAAAATGGAAGCGTAAGGAGAAAACCTAAAATTATTTCGGCAGCTCCACTTAAAATATTTAATAATTTGGGATTAGAAAAATAAGGAGGAATGATTTTTAGATACAGCTTCGGAGATCTGAAATGATTAATCCCCGCAGCAATATAAAGAAAAGCCATTAAATACAAATGCCAGGGTAAATCCATACTAATCTGATTTTAGCACTAATTTAATAATTTTCAGGGACTTTTTCTTAAGTATGATTTTTTACAAACAATTAAAGTCAATTATTTTTTCTGAAATTAATATTCATTATGATAATGGCCAGAATAATCAAAATAATTCCAATCCATTGTAAAAAAACCACTTTTTCATTCAATAAAACAAATGCCATCATTACAGAAACAGGAAGCTCAAGTGCCGAAACAATACTCCCTAAACCAATTCCGGTCAATGGAAATCCAGCATTCATAAGCATTGGCGGAATTATAGTTCCGAAAAGAGAAAGCACAATGCCCCATTTTAGAAAAATCGAAAAATTGAAGGGTGTGATTTGTGTAGCAAAAGCAAACGAAAAAACAATAACAGCGCCACCCAAAAGCATGTATAAACTTCTTTGCGCCGAAGAAATTTCAAGAGCAACACGGTTCGCAGTAAACATTGTTGTGGTAAATGATGCAGCCGCAAGAATACCCCAGCCAATACCTCGCCAGTCTAACTCAATAGTACTGTTAAGGATATTCGTTGCGAGTACAGTTCCGGTTAAAACAATAAAAACAGCAATTATTTTTTGAAGTGACGGAAGTTTCTTCTCTAAAATCATTTCGAGTAAAACACCCATCCAGACCGTTTGCATCAATAAAACAATACCAATAGAAACCGGAATATATTTTACAGCCAGATAATAAAACAAACTCGTCATTCCGAGTGAAGTTCCAGCCAGCATTAACTTAAAAATATTTTTCGATGTGGCTCTTACTACTTTTGTTTTATATTTTACCTTTTGAAAAACATTAATCAGCAAAATACCTATAAGACCTAATATAAATTGAGATGTAGTGACTTCTGCAGTTGTAAAACCTTCTTCATAAGCCATTTTTACAAAGGTAGCCAGCATACCATAACTTGTAGCGCCTAAAGCAACCAGAAAAACTCCTTTGAGAACATTTTTTTGTGACATTATTGTTTTATTTAAAAAATTTAGCCTGCAAAGATAGTACTTAGTTTTTAGCTCAATGTTAAAATTAAAAAGGCAGAATTTAACAGTAAGGATCAATTGGATTATTTCTGAAAAATTAAACCTTCAATCTCCTCCATTTAAAAAATTTCTTTATTTTGCACCCAAATCGAAAAAACAATGAAAAAATCAATTATTGCAATTATTGCAATTGGCTTATTAGCTGTCTCATGTGACAAAAAAGAATCAAAAGACGGCCTGCATCTTACAGGAAATATAAAAGGATTAAAAGAGGGGAAATTATACATCCAAAGATATAATGACACAGCTTTAGTAGCTATTGACAGTATTAAAATTGATGGAAATTCAGCCTTCGAAACCAATATAAAATTAGAATCACCAGAGATGCTTTATCTATTTCTGGATCGTGGTGTTACCAATTCATTAGACAATAATATTATATTTTTTGCAGAACCGGGCAATATAAATATCGATGCGAATCTGGATAATTTTATCAATGGTGCTAAAATTACCGGATCAAAAAACCATGAATTATATGAAGAGTATCAAAAAGTAAACTCTCGTTTTAAAGATGAAAGCCTTTCATTAATTGAAGCTAAATTCAAAGCCTTAAAAAGACAAGATCAAAAAGCGATTGACAGTATTGTAGAAAGAGGTGATTCGAACATTAAACGAAAATATTTATTTGCTACTAACTTTGCCATTAACCACAAAGATCACGAAATAGCACCTTATATTGCTTTAGCAGAAATTTACGATATCAATCTTAAGTTTTTGGATACTATTCAAAAATCTATGACACCTAAAGTTGCAAATTCCTTATATGGTAAAAAACTTACCAAGTATGTAAATGAAATTAAAAAAGAGGAAAAGAAATAATTTTACTCTAAAAACCCAAAAAGGCCTGGAAATATTTCAGGCCTTTTGTATTTTTAGAATATTCGGATATACAACATTTGATTATAAAAAATAAAATCCTGTAAGCATTAAACTTACAGGATTTATTTCACTTGTTGGTCTACTAGGACTCGAACCTAGAAAGACGGCACCAAAAACCGTAGTGTTACCATTACACCATAGACCAATAAAGTAGTGCGGTTAAGCGAGTGCAAATTTAAAGCTTTTTTTAGTTTGCGCAAACTTTTTGATAAAAAAAATCACTTTTTTTATCATTTTTTTTCTTTTAAACCCGCCAAATCGCTACAAATATTTCAAAAACAACGGGTTACCAGAATCAAATACTTTTATAGAATTTTTTGTTAATGGTCGTTTCTTTACACAAAAAAACATTTTCTTTGTAAAATAGAAAACATACAAAATTTTAACACCTGAATATGGCACAATTCAATTTCAATAAATGGAATACAATTATTGGTTGGTTTGCATTTGCAATCGCTTTAATTACCTACACACTAACTGTTGAACCTACTATGAGCTTCTGGGATTGCGGCGAATATATTGCAACAGCTGCCAAACTTGAAGTTGGCCATCCCCCGGGTGCACCTTTATTTCAAATGATTGGTGCCTTTTTTGCCATGTTTGCAATCGACAACCAACACGTTGCACTAATGGTAAATATGATGTCTGTTTTTTCAAGCGCTTTTACCATTTTATTCCTGTTTTGGTCATCCTCTATGATTTTAAAAAAAATTGTAGCACGTTTTGCTGAAATTGACCAAAATAATTCAATTGTAATTTTAGGAAGCTCTTTTGTTGGAGCTTTAGCTTATACATTTTCAGACAGTTTTTGGTTTAATGCTGTTGAAGCTGAAGTTTATGCGATGGCATCATTATTAATAGCTTTGCTTTTTTGGCTTGGATTACGCTGGGAGCAAGATATGGACAAACCAAAGGGAAACAAATGGCTGCTTATTATTTCTCTTGTTATTGGTCTTTCGTTTGGAGTTCACTTTATGGCTCTGTTAACTATCCCTGCTATTGGTTTTCTTTATTTCTTTAAACATTATGAGAAAGTAACCATAAAAAATTTCATTATAGGAAATATTGTAGTGATTGCTATTTTGTTGTTTATTTTTAAATTACTTCTTCCCTTAACCATGGCATTCTTTGGTAAAACCGAAGTATTCATGGTAAACAGCATGGGGTTACCTTTTAATTCAGGAACTATTTTCGTTGCCCTGCTTTTTATTGCTTTCTTTTATTTTGGATTAAAATATACTAAACAAAAAGGATTGGTTTTCTACAATACTATTATTTTGTGTATTTTATTTATCTTAATTGGTTTCTCTACATGGATGATGCTGCCAGTACGTGCCAACGCTAATACAGTGATCAACGAAAACAAACCATCTGATGCTACAGAAGTTTTAGCTTATTATAATCGTGAACAATATGGTGTAAACCCATTGTTTTATGGCCCTCAGTACACCGAAGTTTTTGCCGGATTAGATGAAAAAACACCGTATCTGGATAAAAAGCCAAACTATGAGAGAGATTATAAAACGGGTAAATATATCATTACCAACAATTATAAAAATGCAGAACAAAATAGTGATGATAATCAAAAAACAATTCTGCCTAGAATGTGGAGCACCGAAAATGGACACATTCAGAATTACATTAATTTCACGAATCCTCCTCTGTTCAAAATAAATCCAAATTACCCTTATGAAGATGATTTGGGAAAATACGGAATTGATCCGAGTCAGTTAAGCGAAGAAGAATACAATAAAGCCATTGCGCAATTGCGTAATGAAGTAGAAAAAACAGTGCATGAATTCAGACAGGCTTATGCTCAAAAGCAAATTGACAATGAAGGTTACGTAAAATTTTTAAGAAGTTACAGCGACTATTTAATCATCGAAAAACCATCAACCGTTGATAATTTTAGTTTTATGTTTGAATACCAGTTTGGATATATGTACTGGAGATATCTGATGTGGAATTTCGTGGGACGCCAAAGTGATGTACAGGGCAAATACGATAATCTGGACGGAAACTGGATCAGCGGAATTAAACCGTTAGACTCATTACATTTAGGATCTCAGGATAATTTACCTTCAGATGTTTTAAACAATAAGGGACGAAACGTTTACTATTTCTTACCTTTCATTTTAGGACTTATTGGTCTTATGTACCATGCAAACAAGGATTTAAAAAGCTTTTATGTTCTTTTGGTGCTATTTTTATTTACCGGAATTGCGCTTAAAATCTACCTAAACGAAAGACCATTTGAACCTCGTGAAAGAGATTATGCCTTAGTTGGTTCTTTTTATGTTTTTGCAATCTGGATAGGTTTCGGAGTTTATTCTTTATACGAAACTATTCAAAAATACCTCACACCTAAAATTGCAGGACCCTTTATAATAGCCGGAAGCTTATTAGCAGCACCAGTTTTAATGGCTTCTCAAAACTGGGACGACCATGACAGATCAAATAAATACACAGCTGTTGCTATGGCAAAAGCGTATCTGACATCATGCGATAAAGATGCTATTTTGTTTACCATTGGAGACAACGATACATTTCCCTTATGGTATGCTCAGGAAATCGAAGGCATTCGTACAGATGTAAAAATTGTAAACACCAGCCTTTTCATGACTGACTGGTATATTGACCAGATGAAAGCTAAAGCATACGAATCTGACCCGTTGCCAATATCATTCACGCATGACCAATATGTTGGGGATAAATTAGATTATGTAGCTCACATTCCAAAAGTAGAAACCCGTTGGGATATTAATGATTTTATTAGCTTCATTAAACATCCGAAATCAACTGTTGGTTTACAAAATGGTCAAACAATTCATTTTTATCCTACGAATAAAATTAGGCTCAACATTGATAAAAGCACCATTATCAAAAATAAAGTGGTCAACCCTAAGTACAATGATTCTATCGTACCATACATGGACATTGACATCAAAGGAAGCGCATTATATAAAAATCGCTTGATGATGTTGGATATCTTAGCCAATAATAACTGGAAAAGACCTATTTATTTTAGCGGAGGAGCTTTTGACGATGAAGACTATTTATGGCTAAAAGATTATCTTCAGTTAGACGGAATGGTTTACAGATTAGTCCCAATTAAAAACACACCTTCAAAAGACGGAGGCCCAATGGATATGGGACAAATTGATGCAGATAAAATGTATAATATTGTAACAAAATGGGACTGGGGCAATAGCAACGGCAACATTTATCATGATCCTGAAACCAGAAGAAACAGTATCACTTATCGCACAAACCTTTCCCGTTTAATGAATCAGCTTATCGCTGAAGGAAAAACAGATAAGGCAAAAAACATCATCAATTTGGCAATGACAAAAATGCCATTGGATAAATACGGATATTATTCTTTAGTTGAACCTTTTGCAGACGGCTATTATAAAGTTGGAGAAAAAGAAAAAGCCCAGGAATTGCTAAATAAATTAGTTCTGAAATACAAAGAGAACCTTAATTATTATGCCACTTTGAGCGGAGGCGACCAGTCTGATCTGGCTATTGATATCATAACAGATATTGAACGTTACAGAAGCCTTCTTCAGGTTATGAAAACAAATAAAGATTTAGCTTTTTATAACAACCACAAAAAGACTTTCAACACTTATGTAAATGTCTTCGAGCGTTTTGGAAGAGAAAAAGAATAATATACAAAAAATATACTAATTAAAAAAATGCGGTGCTATTAGCTAAATAGTACCGCATTTTTTAATTTTACATATCTCTAAATTGTGTCAAAATGAGCTTTTACTGGGTCAAAACAAATTCATTCATTAAAAGGGTATTTTCTAAATACTGTTGGGATATTCCAAATACAGAAAAGAAAATATACCTCACGTTTGATGATGGGCCAACTCCTGAGGTCACAGACTGGGTTTTATCAGAATTGAAAAAATTTGATGCAAAAGCAACCTTTTTCTGTATAGGAAAAAACATAAATGCACATACTTCTTTATTTGAAAAATTAATCGCAGAAGGACATTCAATAGGAAACCACACCATGAACCATGCAAATGGCTGGAAAAGCAAAACAAATGATTATATTGAAAATGTAAAAAATTGTGCCGCAGTATTAGCAGGTAAGAAACTCAGCAGTTTATTATTTCGACCGCCTTATGGAAAAATCAAAAAAACACAATCTAAAATATTAAGAAACCTGGGCTATAAAATAGTGATGTGGGATGTCTTAAGTGCTGATTTTGATCAGAGCATTACCCCACAAAAGTGTTTAGAAAATGTAACTAAAAATGTAAAATCAGGAAGTGTAATTGTTTTTCATGACAGTGTAAAAGCATCGCAGAATTTAAAATTTGCGCTGCCCAAGACTTTGAGCTTTCTGAAAGAAAATGGATTTGTATTTGATGTAGTCAGCTAAACTTTCTGATGATAAATCTATGAACCGAACTGATCCTGAACAATTCCAATAATGGTATTAGCATCCAATTCTCCTGACTGTCTCCAGATCATCTGTCCTTCTTTATAAATCATTAAAGTAGGAAGACCTTTAATACGTAAAGCTTCTGCCAGTTCCTGATTTTTATCTACATCAATCTTGATTACCTTAGCCTTATCACCAAGTGCAGCTGCAACATCCTTTATAACAGGATGCATAGAAACCGATGATTCATTCCAGTCTGTATAGAAATCGATCAACACAGGAACCTGTGCATTTATTAGTTCTCCAAATTTTGACATAAAACCAAAAATTTAAATTTTTTAAATCTACTAAAGAGATTACCATTATACAAATGTAGCATTTTTACCGAATTAAGCCACATTGTTACCTTTTTTTAGTTCAATTACCGTGATTTCAGGCATAATTCCGACCCTTCCAGGATAGGCATGAAAGCCAAATCCCCTGTTGACATAAATATACCTGCCTAAACTCTCATATAGTCCTGCCCATTGCTTATAAATATACTGCGCTAAACTCCATTTAAAATAACCCGGAATCTCAATACCAAACTGCATTCCATGAGTATGTCCTGACAATGTTAAATGAAAATTCTTAGGGTGGTCTTTTATTTCTGCATCCCAATGACTTGGATCATGACTCATTAAAATTTTAAAATCATGCTGATCAACATGCTGAGATGCTTTATTCAAATCTCCTGCTTTCTTAAAATTCACTCCCCAGTTCTCTACTCCAATTAAAGCTATTTTATCTTTTCCCTTTTGAATATAAGTGTGCTCGTTGAGCATCAATTTAAACCCAATTTGCCCGTAAAGATTCTTAATTGCCTTAAAATTTTCATCTTTTTCCTTTTGAGACGGCCAGGTAACATATTCTCCATAATCATGATTACCTAAGATAGAAAATTTTCCGTATTTATACTCTTTAATTCTGTTAAAAGTACTTAACCATGCATCCATTTCTTTAGCATGCGTATTGACAATATCTCCTGTAAACAAAATCATATCTGAATCTTGCTCATTAATAAGATCAATTGCATAATTTATTTTCTCGGCGTTATCGAAACTACCGCTGTGTACATCTGAAATCTGGGTAATTTTAAAACCATCAAAGGCATCCGGAAGATCAGGAAAAAATATGGTTTGCTTAAATACCTTGAAGTTATATTTTCCTTCAAAAATCCCATAAATTAAAGATAAAAAAGGAACAGCTGCTAATCCTAAGGCCAATTGACTCACAAATTTTCGGCGTTCAGGCATCATTTCCTTCCTTGGCGCATTGTACATAAAATAGTTCAAAATGCTGGCTCCAATCCTAAAAATATCTTCTCCAAACAAAATAAGCGTAATTACAATTTTAGGAACATAAACCATCAACATGAGTCCCATTGTAAACATGGTATATTTAGTTTGTCCAACAGAACGATCAAACTGCGTAAAGGAATAAACGATGAAAACTAAAAGCAATACACTAATAACCTGGTAAGCTATTAAAACCCATCTTAATTTAATCAAAGTACGAAAGGCCTGGTAAGAATAGAACTCAATAAGTAAAAAAAGAGCACACAGAATTATAAAACGAAGAATCATTATTTACAGTTTTAAACAAAGTAACAAAGAATGAAAATTTTAATGCTTTCTATTATCAAAAATTTAACTCAACAAACAACAAAAAGCTGATGAATTACTCCATCAGCTTTCGCTACAAAATTTTTTAAAACCTTTTTATAATCCACAACAAAGTTCGTTGAACAAACTTTTGAAGTTTATTTTTGAGATTTTGCAGCTTCCGGCTTAGCTGCATCTGTCTCTGCTTTTTTGTCTGCTTTTGCTTTTTTATGCCCTTTTTTGTCGTGTTTAACAGCTTTAACTTCTTTTGAAGCTGTTCCCTGAGCGGGAGTTGTCTGAGCATTTACCATTGCAGCTGTTCCTAAAAGGAATACTGCTAACATTACTAATTTTTTCATGATCGTAGTTTTTTAATTTGTATTGTTTCATTTATTTGATTCAAAGATAGAATCGCTAAATGAAGACAAAATGAAGTTTAACCTCCATAAAAAAAAATTAACTTTAAATTATATTTTCAGACTTTATTAAAACAACAAAGTAAACACTGTTCCTTCATTTACAACAGAAGAAACTTTTATTTCAATGTGATGAAAAACCGCTATACTTTTTGCAATAGCCAGTCCTAAACCCTGCCCTTCCTGTTCAGAATTTACTCTTGTAAAACGGTTAAAAATATTTTCAATCTGAGATTCATTCAATCCAAGACCGGAATCAGCAATTGAAATAAAATATCGATCCTGTAAAAAACCGTCCGAAACTACAATTTCACCATTAGGTTTATTATATTTTATCGCATTAGTAACCAGATTATAAATCAGTATATGAATTAATGTTTTGTTTCCTGTAAAGACAAAATCATGTTTTGTTTCATTACTAAACCAAATTCCCTTATCCTCAATCCGATCCTGAAGATCTTCCTGCAATTCATTTATTATGTGCTGAAAATTAATCCTTTCATTTGATTCGTACTGATGATTTTCAATTCTTGAAATCAGTAACAAATTGTTTATAATTTTCTTCAGCATATCCAAAGTTTTCAAAGAACCTGCAATTTTATCAACTGCATTATCATCCAATGAGTCATTTTGCAAAAGGTTTTCCAGCTTATTTTTTAATAAAGCAATCGGAGTTAAAAGCTCGTGCGAAACATTTGAAATAAATTGTTTCTCTTTTTTAAATACATCTGCAATCCGGTCCATCATTTGATTCAGGACGAGATCTAGTTCTTTAAAATCTCTTGATTTGGCTTTTATTGGAGTATGATCAAAAGCCTCAGGTTCATTAACCCTCCTTATCTTTGTGTCAATAATTTTATAAAAAGGCTTAAGCAGATATTCGATATAAACGGTATCAGCCAAAAAAGTCACCAAAAGAATAACAACCAAAACAATTATAATAAAAAACCTGATAATGAATGTTAGATCGTTTACTTCACTAAGGCTGCTTCCTATTTCCAGTTGATAACTCTGATTTCCATATACAAAATGATATTTCAGTATTCTATATTCATTTTCTTCTCCTTCAATAATCCTGTACTCATTTTTAAACATAGTTCGTTTTTGATGATATCTGGCAGGCATTTTTGAAAGAACTAAAAATTCGCTGTGAAGCGTTGAAAATTGCGAATATGTTTCTGTTGAATCTCCTTCATTTTCGATAAAATCATTTATCTCCTGTTGATTTAAATGTTCGATAAATTTTTTCTTTTTTTCTATCAGACCATTATTAATATGCCGATACAGAACATTTTCAACCAAAATAGGCAGCATCAGCCACAAAATCAAAATTACCAACAATCTTGTCAGGGCATTAAAAATGGCTAATTGATGTTTTATTTTCACAATAAACTATTTACTCATTTATACGATAACCAACATTGCGGACTGTTTCAAACCAATCTATAGCAGTATGTTTATCGAGTTTTTTACGGAGATTTCGAACATGAACATCTATAAAATTCGAATCTGAATTTATTTCTAATATATCTCCCCAAATATGTTCAGTCAATTGGAGACGGGTAATCACCCTGTTTTTATTCAAAACCAAATACTGAAAAATATCAAATTCTTTTTTAGTCAGATTAATCGAAACTTCGTTAAAAGTAACCTTGTAATCCTGAAGCTGCAATAAAAATCCGTGAATACCTAAATTGTTTAATGTAAAACCGTGAATTCTTCGAATTACAGCAAATATTCTCGCAGCCAATTCTGTCAGGGCAAAAGGCTTTGTCAAATAATCATCTGCCCCGAGATGAAGTCCGTTAATTCGATCGTCTAGTTCCCCGCGCGCTGTCAACACAATAACTGCCATTTTAGACTTCGTTTTCCTGACTTCTTTCAAAACCTCAAAACCGTCTCCGTCCGGAAGTCCCAAATCTAAAAGCATCGCATCATAATCACTAGAGCCAAATTCCTCCAGTGCATCGGCGCAATTATTTGCAATTTTACAGATATAGCCTGACTTGCATAGAAAATCATACACTTCTGCTGCAAGTTCCTTATTATCCTCAACAATCAAAATATTCATAAGCCTGCTATTTAAGCGCAATTAAAATTAGTGAATTATCAAAAGGAAGCTGCGCTTTATTAAATATTTTACGAATGAAAAAAGCTGACAAATTTCTTCATCAGCTTCTTCAATCGCATTCTCATAATCATTATTCCTGTTTTGCCTCCAATACAATTGTCTGAAAGCAAAACGAAAACAATTATTATTTTTTCATTTTTGCGGTTTCAGTTTTTGGAGCTTCTGCTTTAGTTTCCGCTTTTTCTGTTTTTGCTTTTTTAGAAGTTTTGTGTTTAGGATTTTTTGTTGCTTTTACTTCTTTAGCCGGAATTTCTTTTCCATTTTTTGCAGGAAATGCATGAACCATTGCGCTTGTTCCTAAAACTGCTACTAATAACATTACTAAATTTCTCATGATTTCTAAGATTTAAGAATTAATAACCTTTTAATTTATATGTCAAAATTAGGTTCGCAAAATGAAGCCAAAATGAAGAAATCACCTGATATGAGAATTTAACTCGATATTAACTTTTTGCAGAATTTGAAAACATATAGGTTTTAACAGCATCATATCACGGCACAAAACTACTCACATTGATTAAATGAATCTCTGTAACTTAAATGGTGAAAAAAAATCTTGTTAGTCTAATTTTTGAAACCCAATTGTTTATTTTTACAGACTAATATTTTTTATATGTCAACTCAAAAACGTCTTTTTCTTCTAGATGCTTATGCACTAATTTTTCGTGGATATTATGCCTTTATAAAAAACCCGAGAATCAACTCAAAAGGAATGGATACATCTGCAATTATGGGTTTTATGAACTCCTTATTGGATGTTATTAAAAGAGAAAAACCAGATCATTTGGCCGTTGCTTTCGACAAAGAAGGAAGTCACGCCAGAACAGAAATGTTTTCAGAATATAAAGCTAACCGCGACGAAACTCCCGAAGCAATTAAGATTGCTGTTCCCTATATCCAGGAATTATTAAGAGCGATGCATATTCCGATTATTGAACTTGCGGGCTGTGAAGCTGATGACCTAATTGGAACAATTGCCAAACAAGCTGAAAAACAAAATTATAAGGTGTACATGGTAACGCCTGATAAAGATTTTGCTCAATTGGTTTCTGAAAATATTTTTATGTACAAACCTGCCCGTATGGGTAATGGAATAGAAATTTGGGGCATTCCGGAAGTTTTGGCAAAATTTGAAGTTGAAAGACCAGAACAGGTAATTGATTTTCTTGGAATGATGGGTGATGCTGTCGATAATATTCCCGGATTGCCTGGAGTTGGTGAAGTTACGGCTAAAAAGTTCCTGAAAGAATTTGGTTCAATGGAAAATCTTCTGGCTAACACAGATAAGCTGAAGGGCAAAATGAAAGAAAACATCGAAGCCAACAAAGAAAAAGGTATTTTATCTAAAAAACTGGCAGCGATTATGTGTGATTGTGATGTTACTTTTAATGAAGAAGATTACGAACTTTCAAGACCAGACATTGAAAAAACAGATGCTATTTTTCAGGAATTAGAATTCAGAAGAATGGCAGAACAGTTTGATAATTTGTTTAAAGTTGGAGGAGGAAACGAATTAGCAAATAATAATCCTGCTTCTGATGCCAAATTATACAAAAAACCACAGCCAAAAAACGAAGATCAATTTGATCTTTTTGGAGGCGGGGGTACTACACTTGATGAAAGCGCTGAAGCTGCAAGAAATTCATTTTACAGTACTTTAGAAAACACTGAACATTCGTATCAGACTATCCAAGGTGATTTAGGGATTAAATTGCTTTTGCAGAATTTAGAAAAACAGACTTCTGTTTGCTTCGACACAGAGACTACAGGAATCGATGCTTTGCATGCAGAATTGGTGGGAATGTCTTTCTCTTACGAAAAAGGAAAAGCTTTTTATGTACCATTTCCGGAAAACCAGGAAGAAGCTCAGGCATTAGTTAATAAATTTGTTCCGTTTTTTGAAAATGAAAACATTGAGAAAATCGGGCAAAATTTAAAATACGATTTAAAAATCCTTTCTAACTATGACGTTACCGTAAAAGGAAAACTTTTTGATACCATGATTGCGCATTATCTGATTAATCCGGATATGCGTCACAATATGGATATTTTAGCTGAAACGTATTTGAAATATTCCCCTAAGTCAATTGAAACTTTAATTGGGAAAAAAGGAAAAAATCAGCTTTCCATGCGTGATGTTCCTTTAGAAGATATTAAAGAATATGCTGCCGAAGATGCAGATATTACTTTACAATTAAAAGAAATCTTCACCGCCGAATTAGACAAAACAGAAACTAAAAAGTTATTTGATGAAATCGAAATTCCGTTAGTAAGTGTTTTGGCTGATATGGAAACTGAAGGAATTCGTCTGGATGTGGAGTTTCTTAAAGCGATGTCTTCTGAAATGGACATTGAAATCAAATCTTTAGAAGAAAAAATCTATGAAACTGCCGGGGAGAAATTCAACCTGGCTTCCCCAAAACAGTTAGGCGATATTTTATTTGACAAACTTAAAATTGGCGGAGCAAAACAAAAGAAAACCAAAACAGGTCAATATGCAACTGGCGAAGAAGTTTTAACGTATTTAGCAAATGACAACCCGATTGTAAAAGAAATTCTGGATTGGCGACAAATGGTAAAACTTCAAAGTACTTATATTTTAGCTTTACCGGAACAAGTAGATAAAAAAACATTACGCGTCCATACAGATTATATGCAGACAGTTGCGGCAACTGGTCGATTGAGTTCTAATAATCCGAACTTGCAAAATATTCCGATTCGTACCGAAAGAGGACGTCAAATTCGTAAAGCCTTTGTGGCCCGCGATGAAAATCATACTTTAATCTCTGCCGATTACTCGCAGATTGAACTTAGAATTATTGCGGCTTTAAGTGGCGAAGAAAATATGATTAAAGCTTTTCGGGATGGAGAAGATATTCACAAAGCAACTGCATCAAAAGTTTTTAACGTTCCTTTAGACGAAGTTTCACGTGAACAGAGAAGCAACGCCAAAACTGTAAATTTCGGAATTATCTATGGAGTTTCAGCTTTCGGATTAAGCAACCAGACTTCGTTATCAAGAAGCGAAAGCGCTGCTTTGATTGAAGCCTATTACAATACTTATCCTAAGTTAAAATCATATATTTCGGATCAGGTTGAGTTCGCGCGTGAAAATGGATACGTACAAACGATTTTAGGACGTCGACGTTATTTAAAAGATATCAACTCTGCAAATGCAGTTGTTAGGAGTGCTGCCGAACGAAATGCTGTAAATGCTCCAATTCAGGGAAGTGCTGCTGATGTTATTAAAATTGCGATGATCAACATCCATAAAAAACTTAAGGAAGAAAACTGGAAATCAAAAATGCTGCTTCAGGTACATGATGAGCTTGTATTCGACGTATATAACGACGAATTAGAAAAAATCCAGCCTATGATTAAACATGAAATGGAAAATGCTTTTAAAATGGCTGTCCCATTAGAAGTTGAATTAGGTTTAGGTAAAGATTGGTTAGAAGCGCATTAAAAGATATCATCTTTAAAAAGAAAAGCGTCCCGAAATTAAATAGTTGGGACGCTTTTTTTTATTTGATTTTTCGCTATACTAAGATAATAACCCGCCAATAACAGCAAATACTAATATCAATCCATACAAAATCATAATAGACAAAGTAAAGATTCCAATAAATTTATAATGTGATTTCAAATATTCGAAAGAATTAGTCAATGCTTCTGAATCATTTTCTCTAAAAGCTCTTTTTGCATTTGTGGCGAACTTATTTAGGTAATATACCGGAAAAAAATAAATCGCTGCCAAAGCAAAATAAAAAACACCAATCATTACCCCAAAAGAGCCTCCCATCATAGCCATTCCTGGAACTGTACTTCCCAGTGTTGAAAAAAGAGTTCCGGCAAACAAAGCTATAACAGCCATGATTGCAACGCCTATAAACCCAAGGATGGATAAGAAGTAAGCCCATTTTGCGGTTTCTTTTAAAAAGTCTTTTGCAGATTCATCGAGATGCAGCTCAAATTTTTCAAAAACTGAAGTTTCTTCCATTGTAATATTTTTTCTGGTTAAGCAACAAACATAAGAAAAATATTGTTTAAAAAAACTGGATCAAAAATTCTAAAAATAAAAATTGAGCAAAAAAAAAAAAAAAAAACCACCACATTTCTGTGATGGTTTTTTGAGCCGATAGAGGGACTCGAACCCACGACCTGCTGATTACAAATCAGCTGCTCTAGCCAGCTGAGCTACATCGGCCTATTTAACGGGTGCAAAGATAAAATTGTTTTTTACATTTCCAAAATAAATTTGACACCTCTCTCTATAATTAAAAAAACCATCACATTTCTGTGATGGTTTCCGTTGAGCCGATAGAGGGACTCGAACCCACGACCTGCTGATTACAAATCAGCTGCTCTAGCCAGCTGAGCTACATCGGCCTCATTACGGGTGCAAATATAAAGCGGTTTTTGGTTTTGCCAAAATAAATCTGCACTTTTTTATACTTTTTTTCGCTTATAATGCGTTGATTTTTTCAATCAATTGATTAGCAGTTTGTTCTAATTCAACATTGATTTGTTTAAAGTGTGCTTTTTTATTTTCAACGTTTTTTGCGTTCACTTTTGTAATCAAAGTATCAAATGCAGCAATAGCTTCATCAATTAAAGCATTCGTTTCCGGAGTTGGATTTCCTGTTGTAGACATCTCAAACAAGTAAACTGCTTCAATAATATCTCCTAATACGAAGTTGATGTCTTTTTTTAAATTCTTAACGTTTGCCATTTTTTATTTTAATTTAAATTTGCGTCTGCAAAAGTACATATTATCTTTAGAATATATGTTAAGAAATGTAAATTTCTAAAATTGAAGCATTTCCATTCAGAACAAAGCCTTTTATCTCAGCAGGAACCAAAACTGTATCCCCTTTTTTATAGGAATGCTGAAAACCATCGTATTCAATTGTAAAACTTCCTTCAATGCACATATAAACTGTAAAGGTTTCCCCGGATTTAGCAACTTCTATTTTATTTTCTAACGGAATGAAATTGGTTGTAAAATAAGGACAATCAACTACTAGATTTGATAGATTGGTCTTTTTCTCGTAATTTTTCTGCGTATTAACTTTACTATAATTAATTGCATCAAGTGCAAGATCTACATGCAATTCCCTTGTATTTCCCTGTGCATCTTTACGGTCAAAATCATATAAGCGATATGTTATATCTGAGGTCTGCTGAATTTCAGCTACAACTAGTCCTGCCCCTATTGCATGTACAGTTCCGGTTTCTAAAAAGAAAACATCTCCTGATTTTGCTTTAACATCGTCTAAGATAGAGACTAAATTTTTATCATTTAAATGTTTCAAATATTCTTCTTTACTTGAATCTTCTTTAAAGCCCACAATAATCCTGGCATCTGTATCAGCCTGCATTACATACCACATTTCGGTTTTTCCAAAAGAATTATGGCGTTCTTTTGCCAGCTTATCATTTGGATGAACCTGAATAGAAAGGTCTTCCCTCGCATCTAAATATTTAAAAAGCAGAGGAAATTGCTTGCCGAAACGCTTATAAACTGACGTTCCCAAAATTTCTTCCGGCATATCATTAATAAGATCCATTAGGGATTTTCCTTTCAACTCTCCTTCAGCCACAATACTGACATCTCCTTCTACAGTTGAAAGTTCCCAGCTCTCACCAGTAATTTTTGAAGTAATTGATTTATTTAATATAGTTTTAAGTTTTTCTCCCCCCCAGATTCTTTCTTTTAGAATGGGTTGGAATTGTAAAGGGTATAAATTCGATTTCATACTTTAATTTTAAGGCTAATATTTATAATTAAATAAAAAGGTAATACTATTTTTGCTAACCTACAACACCAATTCTTTAATTGTATCCAGAGCTTTCGGAATGTGACTGGCGGCATTTATACTGTCAAAAATCAAAATCACCACGCCATTTCTGTCAATAACATATGTTACCCTTCCTGGCAAAAGTCCGAATAAGTTGTTTTTAACTCCAAAAAGATGCCTTAATTTCTTGTCCTGATCAGACAATAATATAAAAGGCAATTCATGTTTTTTAGCAAACTTCTGGTGCGATTTTACACTGTCACTGCTTATCCCGATTACCTCAGCGCCTAAATCCTTAAAATCTTCATATTGATCCCTAAAACTACATGCCTCGGTAGTACATCCGGGCGTATTGTCTTTGGGATAAAAATAAATCACCAGTGGCTTTCGGCCCAAAACACTTCGGCTTTCAAAAACTTCTCCGTGACTATCTTCTGCAGTAAAATTCGGAACTATATCTCCTATTTTCAATGACATTCTTTATTCTCCTTTATAAGTTACAAAATTGCGGTCCGTTTCATTCAATACGATTTCTAAATCAAAATCGGACTGAATCCTTTTTCTAATTTTATTCCATATCACAACAGCAATATTTTCTGCAGTTGGATTCAAATCCTGAAACTCCGGAACATCCAGATTCAGGTTTTTGTGATCAAACGGAACTTCTACTTCTTCACGTATAATATCCGCTAATATTTTCACATCTAAAACAAAACCGGTTTCCGGG
This sequence comes from Flavobacterium flavigenum, assembly GCF_027111255.2. Classification (NCBI taxonomy): domain Bacteria; kingdom Pseudomonadati; phylum Bacteroidota; class Flavobacteriia; order Flavobacteriales; family Flavobacteriaceae; genus Flavobacterium; species Flavobacterium flavigenum. The sequence goes on from NZ_CP114285.2 coordinate 2,180,109, forward strand.
TCAATTTTTCCTGTAACACTTACTGTTAAACCATAATTATGACCATGAAAACTCGGATTGTTACATTTTCCAAAAACTTCATCGTTTTTTTCAAATGTCCAGTCTTTTCTATATAATCGATGTGCAGCATTAAAATGCGCTTTTCTTGATATGGTTACTTTCATTAGGTTATGGTTAGCAGGTTTTAAATCTTGTGGTCTTCCAAATAATGATAAAATTCATCAAAAATTATTTTAAACCAGACAGTATATATTTCGGGGTGCTTTTCAATATCTTCTTTTATATCCTCAATTTTCATCCATTTCCAATCCTCTACTTCTTCTAAATTAATTTCCGGATTTTCATTATAATACCCAATCATGACGTGATCAAGCTCATGTTCGGTCAGACCGTTATCAAAAGGCGCTTTGTATATAAAATGAAACAATTCCTTTAATTCGGTTTTAAAACCCATTTCTTCAAACAGTCGTCTGCTACCCGCTTCGATATTTGACTCTCCTTCACGCTGATGACTGCAGCATGTATTGGTCCACAGCAAAGGAGAATGATATTTTTGATGTGCACGCTGCTGCAGCATGATTTCATTTTTACTGTTTAAAATAAAAACTGAGAAAGCGCGGTGTAAAACGGCTTTTTCATGTGCTTCTAATTTTGGCATCAAGCCAATCTGCTCATCATTTTGGTTGACTAGTATTACGTTTTCTTCTATCATAGGGCATGTTGATATACAAAAATACGAAAAAAGAATTGGCTGGAAAATCTCAGAAAAGATTGTGAAAAGTTTAACTGAGAAGAAATTACACATTTATTTAATTATCAACAAACTACAATAAATAAATTCAAAAAAGACCTTAAAAATAAGACCCTAAAACTATAGAGCGAATTTCTTCGTAAATAATATAAAGTTAAAACATACTTAAAAAAAACTCAATTGTATACTTAGTAATCATTTGATTCAAAACCTAATTGTACATTTGAATAAAACTTAAAGCACTCAAACAATGAAAACAAGAACACAATTTTTCAGGCTTTGCTTTTTAATTCTGGTATTTATTTTTCAGGCTTGTGGACAATCATCAAAAAAGAACAATACACAAACTTCTACCATGGGAAACAAAATAAATAAACCCGGAAATCCATATTATTCTAATACAGACACAACCAAACTAAATGTTAGCGACGCCCAATGGAAAAAAGTACTTCCTGAAGATGTTTATGCTGTAATGCGTCAGGCGGATACTGAAAGACCTTTTACAGGAAAATACTGGAACACTGACGAAAAAGGAACTTATTATTGCGCGTCATGTGGAAACAAACTCTTCAGATCGGGAGCCAAGTTTGCAAGCAGCTGCGGGTGGCCAAGTTTTTTTGAACAAGACAATAAAAAAAGTGTGGTTTATAAAAATGATAATTCTCTCGGAATGGAAAGAATTGAAGCGCTTTGTGGCAGATGCGGCGGACATTTAGGCCATTTATTTGATGATGGCCCGCCACCAACAGGAAAACGCTACTGTATGAATTCGATTGCAATGGATTTCATTCCAGATAACAAATAATAAATATTTATTCATGAAAAAAATACTTTTAATCTGTTCTTTTGTTTTCTCATTAAACGGATTCTCTCAGAAAAAAACAGTCGATATTGAAACTATTACACTTGGTGGAGGATGTTATTGGTGTGTCGAAGCTGTTTATGAAAATCTAAATGGAGTAAAATCTGTTGTTTCCGGTTATGCCGGAGGTAAAACAGTCAATCCAACCTATGAAGAAGTCTGCACGGGTAAAACCGGTCACGCCGAAGTGGTACAAATTACTTATGATAAAAATATAACAAACATTAACGAAATCTTCAAGGTTTTCTTTACTGTTCACGATCCTACTACATTGAACAGACAAGGTGCTGATGTGGGAACCCAATACCGTTCTGTAATTTTTTATACAAATGAAGAACAAAAAAAGGCTGCTCAAAACATTATTGCAGAACTTAATAAGGCAAAAGTTTACGACAGCACGATTGTAACCAAAATAGAACCGCTTACAAAATTTTATAAGGCCGAAAATTACCATCAGAATTATTTTGCCAACAACAAAAATCAACCCTATTGTAAAATGGTGATTCAGCCTAAAATCGAAAAGTTTGAAAAAGTTTTTAAGGACAAACTAAAAAAGAAACCTTAAGAAACGGTTACATATATTACCAACAAAAAAGTCTGTGCCAAATGACACAGACTTTTTTTCATATTTATTGTTTTAGATTTTATTAGTGAGTAACATCTAATGAGTAAAATTTCACATTTGCAAATGCTCCTGTTTGATCTCCCTGAAGATTACATCCAACAGTAAAATAATTATCGAATGAATTCCATAGTTTGTAATCACCTCCAGAATATACTTTTTTCTCACCGTTTACACTAACTTCCATCTTTCCATCACTAATTTCAATCTGAAAATTGAACTTATCAAAATCGACTTTATTTTTAAAAGTATAACCATCATCATCAATCCAGGAATCTTCTTTTAAAATATCAATGCCTGTAATAGAAGGATCTGCTAACCTTTTTGATCTCAATTTTACATATCCATTATCCCAAAAAACTTTTAAGATTGATGGAGCAGATTTGTCTTTGGCACCAATTTGATTAACCTGATCTTCTTTTAACCTTCCTCCAATCTGAGCAAATATAACACGAGGGTATTCATCATTCTTTTTAGAAATCTCTCCCATTTTAATCGAAGCCTTTAATTTTGCTCCTTGTTTAAAAGACCAGCTTGCATCTCCCCCAAATGAGTTTTGTTCTTTTAAATCTGTCTTGTTAAAAGATCTTTTAGATTTGATAGAAGGATAAACATAAAAAACCAAAGACCTGTCAGTCAGATCATTGAACATAAATTTAGTGATTTCAACATTTTCAGAATAATCCAAAAGTTTTGGTGCTTTGTAAGTGGTTACCGAACCTTCAGGAATAGTTAACTTCCATAAAGTCAAATCTATTTTTGGTGCTTTTTGGGCATGAATTATAAAAGTAGTACTTGCGAATAATAATAAAAGATAAGTTCTAATTTTTTTCATTTTTTTGGTGTTTTTGGATTAAATAATTTTGTAAAATCAATTTAAAATACTCGCGAGCAAAAAATGTTCCAAAAAGAAAAATTTAAAATCTTTTCATTGAAGAATTTTATCTCAAGAATACTATTGTAATCGATTGCATAAAAATAGATTTTTTTTTCAATTTCCTCATATTTTTTTGCATTATATTTTCTATTTCTCAAAAAAAAATACTAAAAAATTGAATTAGTATAAATTTAACCAAAATTAAACAACGATTATTAAGAAATAAAAAACCATCATCTATAATTATTGAATATTCTATAAAAATAAATTCAATAATTTATGATAAATTATATAAGTATTTTTTTATAAAAGTAAAGATTACCAAGTATTTAGATACAAAAAAACGAATAACAAAACTGTATTCATCCCGAAGAAAAGATATTAAGAAAATTAAAAATGTAATAAATGTTAATTTTACGATGAAAAACTTGACATTTATTACATTCTAAAAAACGTTTTACACAAGAAAACCCAGCGTCCATTTATTCCGATAATTAGCTCTAATATTGATTAATTATATAAAGAGCTATTATTGAATTTTATAGGGAAATAAACAAGAGTAGATTTCTATCTGATTAAAAAACTAATATCAATACAGAAAAATCAATCCGAAAATCATTTCAAAGATGCAGCAATCATCAAAGCGCATTTTTCTCCATCAATTGCAGCTGAAATAATTCCTCCTGCATAACCTGCACCTTCCCCACAAGGATACAATCCTTTAATCTGTAAATGTTCATAAGTATCCTGATTTCTTGGAATTCTAACCGGAGATGAAGTTCTGCTTTCAGGAGCATGCAGAATAGCTTCGTTTGTTAAATAACCCCGCATCGATTTTCCGAATTCCAAAAAACCCTGACGCATAATCTGGGCTAGAAACCCAGGAAAAACCTTCCCCATTTCTATCGAAGTAGTACCAGGAACATAAGATGTTTTTGGAATATCTGTTGAAACCTTACTTTGTGTAAAATCAATCATTCTTTGAGCAGGAACTTTTTGAGTTTCCCCGGCAAGATGCCATGCCTTTTGTTCGATACTTTTTTGAAATTCCATCCCGGCCAGTGCACCAAATTTAGCAAAAGGCTTAAAATCTTCTAATTTTAATTCGACTACAATTCCGGAATTCGCAGTTGACTGATCACGTTTAGAGGGCGACCAGCCGTTTGTGACTACTTCACCGGGACTCGTTGCGCATGGTGCGATTACACCACCCGGGCACATACAAAATGAATACATACCACGACCGTTTACCTGTTTCACTATAGAATACGGAGCCGGAGGCAAATGCTCTCCACGATAATCACAGCTGTATTGAATGCTATCTATTAATTGCTGAGAATGTTCAGCACGCACTCCTAAAGCAAAAGGTTTAGCTTCTATAAAAATCTTCTTTTTATCTAATAGTTCAAAAACATCACGAGCCGAATGCCCCGTTGCTAAGATTAATTTATTTGCAATAATCCTGTCTCCATTTTGAGTAACGACTCCTTCTACTTCATTGTCTTTTACTAAAATATCTGTTACCCTGGTGTCAAACAAAACCTGACCACCAAATTCGATTATTTTATTGCGGATATCTTCGATTATTTTAGGTAATTTATTAGTTCCGATATGAGGATGCGCTTCTACCAAAATATCTTCAGAGGCTCCAAAAGCGACTAAAAGTTCTAAAATACGGGTTACATCACCACGTTTTTTAGAACGTGTATATAACTTTCCATCAGAATAGGTTCCTGCCCCTCCTTCTCCAAAACAGTAATTAGAATCTTCGTTTACTATATGCTCCCGATTGATTGCTTTTAGGTCGCGGCGGCGTCCGCGCACGTCTTTTCCACGTTCGAGTACAATTGGCTTCAAGCCCAATTCAACTAATTGCAAAGCCGCAAAAAGACCTGCCGGTCCAGCACCAACAACAATCACTTCCTGTGCTTTTGAAACATCCTTATATATAGGAAGCTCAATTTTAGATTCCTGAAAAGATTCTCCTTTTAAATAAACAACTATTTTTAAATTGATTTTTATTGCTTTCTGTCGCGCATCAATTGAACGTTTCAGAATCGAAACATGCTGAATTTCCTGAGAAGAAATTTTTATTTGTTTAGACAAATAGTCTTTCAGTAATAATTCATTTACTGCTATTTCGGGAGTTACCTGAAGTAAAAGTTCTCTTGGCATTGTGTTTATTTATTGGATTAGCTTTTCTATTTATGAAAAGAACATGCAAAAATAACATTTTGAACTGAGACTTCGTACCTTTGCCTCATTGAAACTTTGCACCTGTAATAATGTCAAGAAAAATAAAACTAATTTGGGATTTTCGTGGTCCGTCTTCTGCTAAAACAGCAGAACATCACGAAATCCATTTGAAAGAATATATTACAATTGAAAAACTCCCATTGAATATTACGGGATTTAAAATCATAAGCGATATGCATTCGATTGCTTTTATGGTGGTAACTGACGAAAACATGATTCAGGTAAGAGATGCTTTAAAACCGCATCGGGGAGAGGTTTATACGGAATAAAATCCCAAAAAAGCAGGATACTAAAAACAAAAAAACCAAATCCCATACTTTCAACAGACTGGAATTTGGTTTTTGAAAATTTCGAATTATTTATTTTTAATTCGCTACTTCACTAATAAACTTAATCCTCATTAATCGCAATTCGTCAATATCGTAATCACCATCAAATTCTTTTAAGGCATCTTCAATTTTATCAGATTCTGATTCCATGAAATAATCGTGGATTTCTTCCTGCTGATCATCATCAAGCATATCATCAACCCAATATTTGATATTTAATTTAGTTCCGGAATAAACAATTTGTTCCATTTCTTTAATCAGAGCATCCATTGTTAATCCTTTTGCGGAAGCAATATCACTTAATGGCAGCTTTCTGTCGATATTCTGAATAATGTATAATTTATTAGCAGAATTAACTCCTGTAGATTTTACAACCAAATCATCCGGACGGATAATATCATTATCTTCAACATATCTGCTTATTAAAGCAACAAATTCACCACCATATTTTTTTGCTTTTCCTTCGCCCACCCCATGAATATTATACAATTCCTGTAATGTAATGGGATATTTCAAAGCCATATCTTCCAGAGAAGGATCCTGAAAAACCACAAAAGGAGGCACACCGAGTTTTTTTGCTACCTTTTTTCGAAGTTCTTTTAACATTGCGGTCAAAACCTCATCAGAAGTCCCTGATGATTTAGATGATGCTACGATTGATTCATCATCGGCTTCGCTATATTCATGATCTTCAGACATCATAAATGAAACGGGATTTTTGATAAAATCCAAACCTTGCTGCGTTATTTTAACAACCCCATATGTTTCAATATCTTTTGACAAATATCCAGATACTAAAACCTGACGCAACAATGCCATCCAGTATTTTTCATCATGATCTGAACCGGAACCAAAAAAGGATTGTGTGTCTGTTTTATGAGCCTTAATAACTGCATTAATACGACCTATTAAAGTAAATACAATTTCTTTTGATTTATAAATATGTTTGGTATCGCGAACAATCTCCAACAATTTAACAACCTGATCTTTTGCTTCAATTTTGTTTTTAGGATTTCGTACGTTATCATCCATATCCGCACCATCTCCATCATCAGGAAATTCTTCACCAAAATAATGCAAAAGGAATTTTCTTCTTGACATTGATGTCTCAGCGTAAGCCACCACTTCCTGCAATAAAGCAAAACCTATTTCCTGTTCTGCCACAGGCTTGCCGGACATAAATTTTTCCAGCTTTTCTACATCTTTAAAAGAATAATAAGCCAGGCAATGCCCTTCACCTCCGTCGCGTCCTGCACGACCAGTTTCCTGATAATAACTTTCAAGTGATTTTGGAATGTCATGGTGAATTACAAAACGAACGTCCGGCTTGTCAATTCCCATTCCGAAGGCAATTGTAGCTACAACTACTTCAACATCCTCCATCAAAAACATATCCTGATGCTTGGCACGGGTTTTCGCATCCAGACCCGCGTGATACGGAACAGCACTAATTCCATTAACCTGCAAAACTTCAGCAATAGTTTCTACTTTTTTGCGGCTCAGACAATAAATAATTCCGGATTTTCCTTTATGCTGTTTGATAAAACGAATAATATCCGATTCAATATTTTTAGTTTTAGTACGAACTTCGTAATATAGATTTGGTCTGTTAAATGATGCTTTAAAAGTATTGGCATCAACCATATCCAGATTTTTCAGAATATCTTCCTGAACTTTTGGTGTGGCAGTAGCTGTAAGTCCAATAATTGGTACTTTACCCAATTGTTTAATAATATTTCTAAGATTCCTGTATTCTGGCCTGAAATCATGCCCCCACTCTGAAATACAATGCGCTTCATCAATTGCTACAAATGAAATCGGTACACTCTGCAAAAAAGCTACGTATTCTTCTTTTGTCAGCGATTCCGGTGCAACATATAAAAGTTTAGTTAAACCAGACGTTATATCCGTTTTAACCTGGGCAATTTCTGTTTTTGTTAAAGATGAATTTAGTACATGAGCGATTCCATTTTCAGAAGAAAGACTCCTGATGGCATCCACCTGATTCTTCATTAAAGCAATTAAAGGAGAAACAACAATTGCAGTCCCATCCTTAATCAGAGCGGGCAATTGATAACAAAGAGACTTTCCACCACCCGTAGGCATAATTACAAAAGTATTCTTCTCATCTAAAATACTTCTAATGACCTGCTCCTGCAAGCCTTTAAATTGGCTAAAGCCGAAATACTTCTTTAATTCTTTATGTATTTCAATTTCGTTTGAACTCATTCTTTATATTAATGGATATTTTGTATAAATTTGCAACACATAAAGATACGAATTTCTTTCACACTCACAAATTTTAACTTTCCTGATTTGATTACAAAAGAAAACATTTTAGCTATCGCAAAAAAAACAATTCTCTCTGAAAGTGAAGCAATTACTAAGCTAATTGATTTTCTTGACGAAAATTTTTACGAAGCTGTTCAACGCATATACGAAACAAAGGGCAGATTAATTGTTACCGGAATCGGAAAAAGTGCCATCATTGCGCAAAAAATGGTTGCTACTTTTAATTCAACGGGAACACCTTCAATGTTTCTCCACGCATCTGAAGCTATTCATGGCGACTTAGGAATGGTTCAAAATAACGACATCATTATTTGTATTTCAAAAAGCGGAAACAGTCCGGAAATAAAAGCTTTAGTTCCTTTATTAAAACGTTTTGGAAATACTTTGATCGGAATGACAGGCAATATAACTTCTTTTTTGGCTAAAGGTTCTGATTATGTTTTAAATACCACTGTTGAAATGGAAGCGTGCCCTATCAATCTGGCTCCTACAAACAGTACAACAGCACAGCTTGTAATGGGCGATGCCCTTGCAGTCTGCCTGATGGAAATGCGTGACTTTAAACCAGAAGATTTTGCTGTTTATCATCCAGGCGGGGCTTTAGGGAAAAAATTATTACTTCGTGTAAAAGACATGATCGAATATTCATTAAAACCTACAGTTCATCCTGAAACATCCGTTAAAAAAGTAATTTTTGAAATTTCTGAAAAAAGACTGGGTGTAACAGCAGTAGTTGAAAATGAAAAAATAGTTGGAATCATTACTGATGGTGATATTCGAAGAATGCTGAATGACCGCGACAGTATTGCAGATTTAACCGCAAAAGATATCATGAGCAAAAACCCAAAATTAGTTTCATCTGAAACCATGGCAGTGGATGCACTAAATATTTTAGAAGATTTCTCTATAACCCAGCTCATTGTTGCTGATAATGGAGAATACAAAGGAGTTTTACATTTACATGACATTTTAAAAGAAGGAATTATATAATGGCAAAGAAAAACCTTGGCGAAATGTCATTTTTAGACCATCTCGAAGAATTAAGATGGCTTTTAGTCAGAAGCACAATTGCTATTCTTGTAATGGCTTTTGTTACATATTTTTTTAGTGATTATTTATTTGATGAAATAATCCTGGGACCAACAAAACCTACCTTTTTTACTTATGTATGGTTTTGTGATTTATCACACCAATTAGGTTTTGCAGACAGCATTTGTATTACTGAACTCAATTTCATTATTCAAAACACTGAAATGGAAGGACAAGTCAATATTTTTGTATGGATGTGTATTTTGGTAGGCTTCATTTTAGGTTTCCCCTATATTTTATGGGAGCTTTGGAAATTCATCAGCCCTGCTTTATATGAGAAAGAAAGAAAAAATGCTAAAGTGTTTATTTTTACTTCTTCTCTCCTGTTTTTTTTAGGAGTAATTTTCGGATATTTTGTTGTGATTCCGATGTCCGTGAATTTCGTTGCCACTTTCTCAGTGAGTGATGTAGTAAAAAATCAATTTACCCTTGATTCTTATATGGGAATGGTAAAAACAAGTGTTCTGGCAGGTGGTTTGTTTTTTGAGTTGCCTATTATCATTTATTTCTTAACAAAATTAGGCTTAGTAACTCCGGTTTTTTTAAGAAAATATTGGAAATATGCCGTAGTTCTGATCCTGGTTATAGCAGCAATTGTAACACCTCCTGATGTGGTAAGTCAGACAATTGTAGCAATACCAATGTTGATTATCTATGAAGTGAGCATCCTAATTTCAAAGATTGTTTATAAAAATAAAGAGAAAGAAAATGTCTGATATTATACAAGAGTTTAATGACTATCGTTCTAAAATGAACGAAAAATTACTTGCTGACAACAACAAGATCGTAAAGCGAATTTTTAACCTTGACACTAATGCTTATGCACCAGGCGCTCTGGATGTAAAAACAAAAGAGCTTTTGGGCTTAGTAGCTTCAGCAGTTTTACGCTGTGATGATTGTGTAAAATATCATTTAGAAACCAGCCATAAAGAAGGTGTTACGAAAGAAGAAATGATGGAAGCAATGGGAATCGCAACTTTGGTTGGAGGAACAATTGTAATTCCGCATTTGAGAAGAGCTTACGAATTCTGGGAAGCACTTGAAGAGTCAGAAAATTAGATAATTTGATAATTAGTCAGTTAGATAATTTAACACGATATGTTAATTCATTTATTTGATTAATTAATTTTTATTTATTTTGCCGATCTGAGATTGAAATTATCTCATTTTTCAAATTACCTAATTATCTAATTAAACAATGAAATTAAGAGCCGATAATTTAATCAAAACTTATAAAGGTCGCAGTGTTGTAAAAGGAATTTCTGTTGAAGTAAACCAAGGAGAAATCGTTGGGCTTTTGGGACCAAATGGTGCCGGAAAAACAACTTCTTTTTACATGATTGTAGGATTGGTAAAACCAAATCAGGGAAATATTTACCTGGATGATTTGAACATTACTGATTATCCGATGTACAAACGTGCACAGCAAGGAATTGGCTATCTGGCGCAAGAAGCATCTGTTTTTAGAAAATTAAGTATTGAAGACAACATATTGAGTGTTTTACAATTAACAAAACTTTCAAAAGAAGCTCAGATTGCCAAGATGGAAAGTTTAATTGAAGAATTCAGTTTAGAACATATTCGCACTAACCGGGGCGATTTACTTTCCGGAGGAGAGCGTCGTCGTACCGAAATTGCGCGTGCACTTGCCACAGATCCAAAGTTTATTTTACTAGATGAACCTTTTGCCGGAGTTGATCCGGTTGCTGTAGAAGACATTCAGCGAATCGTAGCGCAGTTAAAAAACAAAAATATCGGAATTCTGATTACAGATCATAACGTTCAGGAAACTTTGGCAATTACTGACAAAACGTACTTAATGTTCGAAGGAGGAATCCTGAAAGCAGGAATTCCTGAAGAATTAGTTGAAGACGAAATGGTACGCCGTGTTTATCTTGGACAAAACTTCGAATTAAGAAAAAAGAAATTAGAATTCTAAAAATTCTTAAGCTATATCAAATGGTAGGAACTAAAATAGTTATTTAATTCTTACCATTTTTCTTTTTAAAACTCACTTTTTTAAAAAAATTAATCAACTGTAATAAACTGCAATTGCTGTAAATCTCCGTTATAAATATTTATATCCACAGTACGATCAATCCCAGGTACGCTCGCTTTTTCTGTGAACTGCCAAAACAGCCAGTCATCTTCAATTTTTTCTCTGTAAAAATTATAATTGGCAATCCAAAATAGATATCCATCAAATTCATCTTTCAAAAAATCTGAATAGTATCGTTCTCCTGTATAAATTATTGGACGCACTTTATAATGATTTTCTACTTTTAAAAGCCAGCGTTTTAATCCTTTTTTCAAACTATCCAAAGATTGACTCTTCGGTAATTTTTCGATATCCAGAACCGGAGGCAAATCTCCTTTTTCCAGCTTCACTGTCTCAATAAAAAGATTGGCCTGTTCAATAGAATTTTCATTTGGTCTGTAATAATGATAAGCCCCTCTGATCATTTTATTCTTTTTAGCTCCAATCCAATTTCGTTTAAACTGAAAATCTTTTCTGTCTTTACCAACAGTTGCCCTTATAAAAACAAAATCAAGCGGATACTTTTGTTCTAAGGTATCAACATATGACCAGCTTATTTTGCCCTGATATTCCGATACATCCAAACCAATTGATTTACCTTCATGTTTTACCAGAACCTGAAAATTACGAATATCTGATAAACGCTTATCTTCAATCTCTTTTTCAGACATTTTATTGCTTTTAAAACCTAAATAATAGGCTAGTCCTCTTCGATAATGATAGATTACTGCAACAAAAAGTATGGCGAAAACGGAGAAAGAAATAAAACGTAATATCTTGCTAAAAAAGGATCTGCCGGTTTTTCTGGAAGCCGTTTTACGATAAGTGGTTTTTCTGGCCATTCTAATAAACTACTTTTTCAAAAATTTATTATTTATTACAGATAACAATACATAAAAAATAATAATCACAGGAATTGCACTGAATTGAAGCAACAGAAGCAAAAAGATAGAAATTGCTAAAAAAACAATTTGAAGCATATTATCTTTGAAAGTAAACTTTTTAATCTTTAAAGCAAATAGTGGGATTTCAGCATTCAAAATATAAGCACTACACAGCACAATAGCTACCAAAACCCAATGATTCGTTAAGATTTCGAATAACATGAAAGAATCTGAATATTCAATTACTAAAGGCAGACTCAAAATAAAAAGCGCATTTGCAGGTGTTGGCAAACCAATAAATGAATCCGCCTGACGCGTGTCTATATTAAAATTAGCCAGTCGGTAACACGATCCCAAGGTTACAATAAATCCTAAAAACGGAATAAAAACTGAAGCGGTTACATCATTAGGATTAGCACTTTTTACAAACAAACTGTACATAACATATCCCGGCACTACTCCGCTTGTTACCATATCTGCCAATGAGTCCAACTGCAACCCAAGCGGACTTGAAACTTTAAACAACCTTGCAAAAAAACCATCAAAAAAATCAAAAAAGATTCCCAAACAAACCATATAAAAAGCCATTTCATAATTTTGTTTAGAAACAAAAACTATTGCAATACAGCCACAGAAAAGGTTAATGAGAGTAATTAAATTAGGAACATGCTTTTTAATATTCATCTTTTATATTTTTGAAGATTTACAAAGCAAATTTAGCATAATAAGTCATTCTTATACGCGTTTTTAATAGAGTTTTTTCTTCTGATGCCCGACTTTTATATTATTTATCGAAAGGAAGAAATAAGCTCGGTAAAAAATTATATTTTTGGTAAAAATTTAAACAAGCTCAGGTTTGAAAAAATAAATGCCTTGAAAAAAATCTTAGTATTTTTATTATTTTGGAATTGCACATCACATTATGCACAGACGGTTCGAAAATATTCGAATGAGTTTATGAATATTGGTGTTGATGCTGCTGCCCTGGCAATGTCAAGTGCTGTTGTTGCTTCGACTAATGATGTCAATTCTGTCTATTGGAATCCGGCGGGGCTTACGCATCTTGAAGACCATCAGATTTCATTAATGCACGCCAGTTATTTTGCCAATATCGCACAATACGATTATATCGGATATGCAAGCCCCATTGATGAGAGAAGCGCCTGGGGAATCTCGATGATTCGCTTTGGAGTAGATGACATTATGGATACTACGCAACTAATCGATAATCAGGGAAATATTGATTACAACCGCATAAGTTTGTTTTCTACCGCTGATTATGGTTTTACGTTTTCATATGCTAGAAAATTACCTATTGAAGGTTTTCAATATGGTGTAAATGCTAAAATCATCAGACGTGTCATTGGGAAATTTGCCAACTCCTGGGGATTTGGTTTTGACTTTGGTCTTCAGTTTGAAAGAAACGACTGGAAATTCGGATTGATGTTGCGCGATATAACGACTACTTACAATGTTTGGAATATTGACGAAGAAGAATATAAAAAAATCTCAAATGCCATTCCGGGTGAAAATCAGGAACTGCCGGAAAGCACTGAAATTACATTACCGAAAGCACAATTAGGCGTTTCAAAAAAGTTTGAATTTCATAATGACACAAGTCTTTTGGTTGCCACAAATTTAAATATGCGTTTTGAACAAACCAACGATATTATTTCATCTAATATTGTAAGTATTGATCCCGCAGTTGGATTTGAATTTGGTTACACAGAACTTGTTTTTTTAAGAGCAGGGGCAGGAAATTTTCAAAATGTGACCCAATTAGATAATTCAGAAAAATTAAATTTTCAGCCTAATATTGGTCTTGGTTTTAAGTATAAAGGAATTCAGGTTGATTATGCACTGACCGATTTAGGAAATCAAAGTACTGCTTTATATTCTAATATTTTTTCACTTAAAGTAGATTTAGGAATCTTTAGATAAGATTTATTATTAAAAAAATCCAGCCATGAGAGGTTTTACGTTTCAAAAAATAATGTTGTTATTACTGATGTTCAATTTTAGTTTTGGACAAAGTTTACCCTTATCACAAAAAGCACATGTAAGTGTATTAACTTGTGGTCTTGGCAACGAATCGTATTCTTTTTTTGGACATACTGCTATACGTGTTGCTGATCCTGCAAACAATATTGATGTTGTATATAATTATGGTGCTTTTGATTTTAGGACTCCTAATTTTGTTGCTAAATTTGCGAAAGGTGATTTACAATATTTTGTAATTGCGCATTCTTTCGTCGATTTTATAAATGAATATAATGCCGAAAAAAGAAGCATTTATGAACAAGAACTCCTTATTCCACAAGACGCAAAACAAAAACTTTTTGATAATTTAAACACTACCCTGCTTTCGGAAGATCGCTATTATACTTATAAATTTATTGATAAAAACTGCACTTCCATGGTAGTAGATATCATTAATAAAACATTAAATAGAAAGGTAATTACCAAAAAAGGAGATACTGAAAAAACGTATAGAAGCATATTGTTTCCTTACTTTTATGGTCATTTTTACGAGAAGTTAGGAACGAGTATCATTTTTGGAACTAAAGTAGATCAGTTAGGCACTAAAATTTTCCTCCCATTTGAATTAAAAAACAGTTTAGAAAAAACAACTTTTCAAAACCATGCTTTTGTGAGTAAAAGCAAAACACTTTTAAGTTTTAAAAAAGATACACCAGTTTCATGGTGGAATAACATTTACAGTTATATTATGATTCTTGGTTTTATCATCCTAATAAATAAAAGATTTATTGACAAAATCTATTTGTTTATTCTATCCTTAATGGGAATCTTTTTTGTTTCGATGGGATTTTATTCTTTCCACCATGAATTGGCAATGAACTATAATGTCCTTTTATTTAGTCCGTTGTTATTGATGCTGATAGCTTTTTCAGCGATTAATAACAAAAGATGGACTTATAAATTTGCTGTATTTCATTTGGTCTTATTACTTATTTATGCACTTTTTATAATTAACAAAGCGCATTTTTTCATCGTTTTACCAATAATAATTACAACTGGTGTTGTTTTGGTAAGAGTAGCTATTAGAAATAAAAAAAGAATACCAATAATAATCTAAGTTTATTGCCCTCTGTAAAATAAAACTGTTGTTATTGTTTTAAAAGTAATACTCAAATCCAGAAAGACACTTCGATGCTTAATATAATATAAATCATATTGTAGTTTAATGAGACTTTCTTCTATGGACTCCCCGTATGAATAATTTACTTGGGCCCAACCAGTAAGTCCGGGTTTAATTACGTGGCGGGTTTCATAAAATGGCATTATTTCAGCAATTTCTTTAACAAAAAAAGGCCTTTCAGGTCTTGGCCCAATGATAGCCATATCGCCTTTTAAAACATTTATAAATTGCGGAAATTCATCAATTCTTGTTTTACGCATAAATCTACCGAATGGCGTAATTCTTTTATCGTTTGATTTCGCAAATACAGCTCCCTTGCTTTCTGAATCTTCAACCATTGTCCTGAATTTATAAATTTGGAATACTCTTCCGTTTTTACCTACGCGTTCTTGTGTATAAAACAAAGATCCTTTATTCCAAAAAATATTTGCAATAAAAATCAATGGGATAAAAAAGGCACAAAGAAATAAGCCTGTTAAAGAAAAAACAAATTCAATTAAACTTACTAATAATAAATAAAGCTTATTATTATTGCTACGGCTAAAGGGGAAAAATCGATAAAAATCCCTGGCAATATATTGAACCGGAATACGCTGTGTTTTGCTTTCATAAACCTGAGTGTATTCTCTAATAATATTTCCTGATTCCAATAACTGAAGCAAATATTGATACAGATCTGCTGTGATACCCTCCGTTTTTTGTGAAGCTATAATAATTTCTGAGATATTATTTTTATCCACAAAAGCCAACAGATTGTCCTTTTCAATTTCTTTTATATAGTTTAGTGAGAAATTATGATCAGCCAAAATATCTGAATTCACAAAACCAATAATCTTATAATGTGGGTCTACATTTTCTAATCCTAAAACGAGTTCATCAACCTGATGTTTATTACAAACTAAAATTACGTTTTGTGAAAAGCGATGAGTCGCTAAAAAGAAAACGTAAAAAAAGCGCCAAAGCAATAAAGAACCCAGAATCGTAAAATAAAAAATCAGAATCACCAAACGCTGCTTTGGAAGTTCAGGTGACAAAACAGGTGTAAACAGATATACTAAAGTAACTGTTGTTACGGTTAAGATAACGCCTCTAAGAATCTGAAACTGGTTGCTGGCTATTTGAAGATTATAGATCTCAAAGATTGCTCCGAAAATACTCAGATATACAATAAATAGTATTGGTCTTTGATAATTTGAATAATCCAAATTGAAATATGGATAATAAAAAAGCTTATCCATTAAATACATAGCGAGTAAAACAAAAGCAATATCAAAAACCCTAAGAAGTATCTTTCTTTCTGAAATTTCAAAATGCATTCTTTTGTTTGTTTGCATAGTCGTTGATTTACAAGCTTCTTAATTTGAGGCAAATGTATAATAAAAAATAAAATTTAATCGCCTGAATTTTCTGCTTTTTCAGGAATTTTAACCTGAACTAAAAGAAGTGACAACGCATACACAAAAGCCGGGGCTGCAAGTCGCATAGCCGCATGATTAATAGTTAACAGCCAAAAAGCCAAAAAAGGTAATATTAATATATTTTGACGGTTATTTAAAAATAAAATTAGAGGTGTGAAAAATAAAATTAATAATCCAAGCAGACCAAGTGAACCATGCTCTGCCAGCATTCTGGTAATTTCATTATGAGATGCTGCAACAATTCCGGTTTCTTTTGCCCTAATTTCTTTGTTTTTTCCAACTCCAACTCCTAAAACAGGATTTTCCAAAAACATTTTCAGTTCAGATTCGATAAGCATTTCCCTGCCGCTTAATTGACTTTTCTTTTCTCTTCCTAAAGCATCCTGATTAGCATAACGTTTGTTAATTAAACCACTGGTTTGCAAAGAACTGTACCCCCAAACTCCAATTCCTGCCAAAAATGAAAATATAACTATTAATCCTATTTTAGATTTTGTATTAGAATTAGCCTGAAAAAATAATACTATTAATAGCAAAAAAACCATCACCACTGCCGTTATTATTCCTCCTCTGGAAAAAGTAACAATTCCACGAAAAGCAAAAATTAAAACAAAGCAGGCATTTATTATTTGGAGTAATTTACTTTTAGAGTTTAGTAGTAGTTGTACAAAAAAAACAAAAATACCCAAACCCAAAATAGTAGAAACCTGATTGGGTCCAAATCCCCCCGAGGTTTCAAAATTAGATTGCGTTCCTGTAACCACATCCTTAACACTTGGAGTATATAAAAATAAGTAAATCACTATAGAAATCAGAGGCAGGCAAAATGCGGTAATTACTCCCTTTAATCGATCAAATGTTATTTCCCGCTTGTAACAGTAGATTGCAGAAATCCCTAAGCAAACCGGGCCTGATATGTTAAAAGCTATAGCTTTTCGGATATTCGTTTCAAAACTAAGCGTAAGAAATGACAGAATAATGGACGGAATCAATAATAGTAAAAAGAACCAATATAGCGCACTATTTCTTGAAAATCCCGAATAAATCATTCCTAAAAACATATAGATTATGATGGTATATTTACCAAATTCATTAAAGATCCCTCCCCCCGTCATTCTCAAAAGCACCTCAATACTCACTACATATGCCGACATAATGAGTACTTCATTATTTCCGTTTCTATTTTTTGTAATATAATAAAATCCAAACGCAAACAGTAAAACAGTTAGCACTGTCGAAATAATGGGTAAAATGTATAATAATGTGCCAATAAGGGCATGAATTAGCAATAAATAAACATAAGATAAATCTTCTTTTTTCATTTTAACTAGATTTCAGCCATTTTAAATATTTTTTCATTACATTTTCTGCAGTATAATCAGCCTGAATTACATCATAAAGCATATTTCCAAAATTAGTTCTCAAAATTTCACTTAAAATCAATTCTTCTAAAGATTGATAAAATAAATCCGGTTGATTTGAATCCACTATAAAACCATTTTTTCCATGTTGAATAATCATCGGTACTTCTCCAACCCGGGTTACAACAACAGCTTTTTTATACAATCCATATTCTAAAAGTGCCACAGGGAGGCCTTCAGATTTTGATGTTAAAACAGTAATATCAGCTTGTGCTAAAATTGCCGATATGTCTTGCCTTGAACCGTATACAAAAACATGATTTTCTAAATTATACTTAGAAATTCTTTTCTTTATTTTTTTCGAATAGTCATCTTCAAAATCTTTGCCTACTAAATGGAATGTCCATTGCTGATGAGAGGCTCTGACTTTTTTTGCCACTTCCAATAATAAGAAATGATCCTTATCCTCCCTAAGGTTTGCCAAAGATACAATCCTTTTTCCCTGAATCCCTTTCAAAATAGTATTTCCAGAAACCTGATTTGTATTTAAAGGAAAATTCGGCAAATAAATAACATTTTTAGCATGCATTTCTTTTTCAGTCCACTCCTTTAACTTTTGATTTACCGCTATAATACTATTAAAAAAAGGGAGAACTAGTCTTAACACAAATAATTTTCTTGTATGCATAAACTCAATACCTCCATAATGAAGATGCCAAATCAACTTAACAGAAGGCAGCGTTATTTTTAATAAAAAAGCTAAGAAAAAGGAAGTGCTGTGAGCATGAATATAAGAAACTTTATTTTTCACAACAAAAGATCGTAGTCGAAAAAGTGCTTTAAAATCAAGTCGTTGTTGTTTCTTTAAAAATAAATAAGATACATTCGGATTAATTTCCTCCTTTAGAATACCCTCTTTTCGGGTAGAAACTAAGCCTGAAAACTGAATTTCATCTGCTAAAACGTTTGCATAATTTACAGCCATACGCTCAGCTCCGCCAGCATCAAGTGAATCTATTATTTGAATGATTCTCATTTTACTATAAGTTTTTTAATCTCGTCTTCGAAAACCTCAAGAGTGTATCGCTGTGACCACTGGCTTGCCAGCTTGCTTTTAATTATAAAATCACCTTCATTATTAATGATATCCTCAATTTTCGATACATCTTTATTAAGCTCCATTTGTAGAAAAATTCCTCTATTTCCATAATCCAGCATAAAAGGAACACAGGAAATTTTGGTCGAAATCGGAACACAACCCCAGAACATTCCTTCGGCAATAGCTTTTGGCCAGCCTTCGCTTTTTGAAGGCAAAATAACAAAATGACTGTTTTGATACCCCATCTTTACAGTTTGCTGATTTTTATTCCCATGTAATACAATAATTTTTTCTAATCCATTAGATGTAATATAATCTTCTACTATTTTTCGTTCTGTTCCCTCTCCATACAACTCCAAAATCACATTATTTCCATTTCTAAATAATGCTTCAACTAATTGTATTGCATACAAAGGATTTTTACCCGAAGACAATGTTCCCACAAAAACAAAATGTATTTTTTCTTTTAAGTCCAATATTTTTATTGACCTTTTATCTTGTTCTGAGTAGGTAGCAGTAAAAAAAGGTTTTATATTCCTGGAACTTCCTTGCCATTCACCATAAACCAAAACCTGCATATTCCGAGTTAAAAATGTATTATTTAATATCCATTTTTGCAGGCGATAACTCCACGGCTGTTTTGATTTTGGATCCCAGTTACCTGCATATTTTGCAGTTTTGGGTTTATCTGGAAATAAAATCTGGACAAAACATCCCAATAAACCAATATTGCCCGGACAACGCAAATGAACATGATCAGCTTCTTTCATACCTTTGAAAATTTGCCAGCATATTTTTGGTGTTTTTATAATAGCATTACAAATAGATTTAAACCCTAATAAATTAATATTTTCAATCTTCAAAAACTTAATATTCCTCTGATCGTAAGAACTATCAATTTCCGTATTATTAGTCTTAATAATAGGGGCAACAATAATTAATTCATCAATATTTTTTGACCAGACATTCATTTCACGCACATATGGGGCATAACCAAAATACTGGTCATTCTTTTTGATATGATTGACATGAGTGATAATTGTAAATTTCATCAGTTTTGAACTAAATTATTTTTCAAATCAATTACTTAGGCTTATTAAAATGCAAACTACACCATCCAACAGTTCTGCCAATTGCTTCTGTAAAAGCTTCTTTTTTATTTTTTCCGTTTATGGCATTATTAAACCGGATGAGGGTCAGCAAAATAGTTATAGCATTCCATTTTAGCCGATCTTTAAAAATCGGATCCGGATTTTTGATCCTCCACACATACCATCCATTTCTAACAACCATTTTTCCGTATTTATACTGATTAGGTCTACCGGACGGTTCATGAAAATGAGACAATCGGGCACCGGTATTTAAATACAATTTTCCTGTTTTAGCAACTCTCAAAGTAAAATCTGCATCTTCATATAAACCATAACCCTCAAAATAAGTTGAAAATGAAAACTTTTCAAAAACAGTTTTTCTAAAAGAGGAAACACCTCCCATTAATTGTTCTACTTCATATACTTTACCTGTGGGCGGTAAAAATCCAACACTTCTGCCATGAGAGAATGAAGAAGAAAAACCAGGTGGCTGATCACTATCTAAATTCAGTTTTTTTCTTAAAACAAAACGACTTCCATCTTTACGTTTCCATCCATCAAAATAAAATTCGTCTATTTTAGGTATATAATTAAGACCTACTTTCTCCCACTTTATTTCATTACAAATATACCCTCCAACCCCTAATGCTTCAGGGAAGAATTTGTATGTACTCAATAAATTCTTGAAATAATCAGCTTCTAAAACTGTATCATCGTCCAGAAAACAAACAATTTCAGTTTTTTCACTTACATTATTAATTCCAAAATTTCTTTGTTTGGTAAGACCTCTGTCTACTTCTTCAATTAAAAAATATTTTAGATTCTCAAATTGATTTTGAATAAGAATACTTTCAGTATGATTGTTTAGAGAGCCATCAACGATTAAAATTTCATCAGGGTATAAAGTCTGTTCCTTCACTGACTGCAATAATTTCAGTAAAGGTTCCGGTCTCATATAGGTACAAATAATTAGCGAAAATTTCATTGTTGATTTCTTAATTGATTCGCCCAAAATACACTTCTATCCCATTGCTGTTTTAATTTAGAGAAATATCTAATTGGATTTTTTATTGATTGTTTTTTATAAAACTTTAAAAACAAAATAGTTTTATAACCCTGAATTTGCTTTTTATTTAAGTGTAATATTTTATACAACATGACTGTTGGTGATGGTTTAGGCTGAATAACATCTTTTTGCCATTCCAAAACCAATTTGGTTCTAAATCCGCCAATTGGTGCTTTTAAATGAATAATTTCCGGGTTTGGTACATACAAAATATCAATTCCCAAATTTCTTAATTGCATTCCAAAATCAGAATCTTCTCCAAATCCAAATTCAAATCTTTTATCATATTTTGTGCTTTTTAAAAATTGATTTTTCACAATACTACAGCCAGAACCAAATGAGCCCCATTGCATTTGCATTTCATGTTTTTTATCAGAAGAATGTCCTTCTCCATAACATGCCAATGTTACTGCATCGATTCCTAATTGTTTAATTTTTAAAAATACATTCTTTAAAAAATCTTTATTTATTCTTATATCATCATCGGCCATAAAAACCCATTCGCTTTTTACTTCAGCCAAAGCCAGGTTTCTTGCATTGCATGCACCGGCCTGATGTGTAAAAATATGCTTTATTTCAAAATTCCATACTTCATTTTTAAGATAATCCAGTTCTGAAAAACTATTAAAATTTGGATTCTGTTCAACAATAATAACATTTTTAGGAAGATGGGTTTGCTGTGATAGATCTTTTAAAACATCATACAAATACTCTTTCCTTCCTATTGTTGGTATAATCACATCTATAGTTTCTAACTCAACTACAATTTTAGTTGACTGAACTTCAATATTATCCAGCAATCTGTTTTTTAACTTCCTCCGAAAATAAAACAAAGAAAAAACGAAAGGCAAAAAAGCAATTTTCCTTTCATATAAAAACAAATTCAACAACAATAAAAATGACCAGCGAATTTTATAATGCTGGCTTACAAACCTAAATAACACAAAATTGCTGTTTTTATGAATTTTGGTTTGATTATTAGAAATTTCTTTTAATAATTCTGGCTCAGAATAACAAAAAAGGCCATGTGGCATTGCGAGTTTTGCCAAAGAATACAGGAAATAATCTAAACTATATGAAACTCTGATTTTCTGCTTCAAAGCTACTAAAACTGAGGCATGAATGCCTCCAACAGAACTACTCATCTGCCATGTTGGATAAGTAACTTTTTTATTGATATTTACAAAAACAGATTCTTCAACATAACCAATAGCATCTGATAAAAACGAATTTTGGAAAGGGTTGTATGAAGCCATTATTTTTTGATGATGAAAAATGGTCTCAAATTCGGAAAAATTCAAATTAGATTTTAAATCAAAACGACACCAAATTACCAACTCGTCAGGGAAAGCACTTGCAATTTCAAACAAAGTTGCTGCTATATTTTTACCTGAAACAGGCAAATTTTCATTGGCATTAGTAATTTCAATTACTTTATTGTTTTCATGATAAACAATTATCATTTATATTTGTTTTTTTGACTGATTATTTTTTCATAAAATTCTATATTCTGACTAGCTATTACATTTATATCAAAATATTTTTCTGCTTTATCCCTCGCAGCCTGAGCTAATTTAACAGACAAAACTTCATCCTTCATAAAATCAATAATTTTTTGTGCAAAAACTTTATGATTGGCTGGATGGACTAAGAAACCATTTTTACCCTCATCAATCATTTCTTTTGCCCAACCAATATTTGAAGCTACAATTGGTTTTTTCATTGCCATTGCTTCTAACCATGACACCGGAAAAGCTTCAGCAAATGAAGGGAAAACACAAACCGTTGCCTGTTGAATTTTATCTTTTATTTCAATATACGGAACACTTCCTAAATAGTTAACATTTTGGAGTGCTTTTTCTGAAAATAATTTCTGCATCATTTTCCAGGTTGAAGGATTTCCTGAAATAATATCGGGTACATCTTTACCAATTAACATCAATTTAGTATCAGAGTCATTTTCAACTATTTTATTGAAAATCAAGGGCAATTCTAAAAGTCCTTTTTTTCTAATTAGACTTCCAAAATATAATATAGTTTTCTGTTGTCTGTAAATTTCATTATGAATCTGAAATAAATTAACATCGATAGAATTGGGAATAATTGTAAATTTCTTATCCAGCCCAAAAATCATATTTGTTGTATCGGCCGTAAACCTGCTTACAGACAGAAATCCATCTGCATTTTCTAATGCTCTTTTTTCATGAAACTTATTAATCCATTTTACCGGGCGATTATCCAAATGACAAAAATAGGTATCTGACCCGTGTAACCTTATAATTACAGGACATGATTTTGGCTTAATAAATGAAGTAATCCCTGTCCAGTCGGGTGCTTCAACTAAATCAATTTCCTTTTCTGAATGAAGTTCATTAATTATCTTTTCAATTTTTTTTCGGGTTAAAAACCATGATAAACCTTTAAATCTTATATTTTTTATTTGCTGAATAAGAACTCCGTCATCATCAAACGTAACATCTTGTTTTTGCCCATACACTAATATCCTTACAGAAACTCCTTTAGCTAAAAGTCCAATTGCTAAATTTTTAATACTTGTACCAATTCCTCCTGAGTTTCCTGTTTTGGAGTGTGGGTATTCCGGAGTTAAAAAGGCTATTTTCATTCTTATTTATTAAAGAAATCTTTTAAAATAGTGGCAGTAAATAATCTGGCGCCACTATCAGTCATATGTCCACAAGAAGAGAAATATTTATCTTCTACAACCACATTCTCATAATTATGAATTTCAGGGTAAGCTTTTTTTACTTTATCAAAATAATTCATACCTGTAACATTTTCACACATTGGTGTCATCACAGGAATAAAATTAATATTGTTTTCTTTGCAAATACTTTTTATTTCTTCGTAATATTTATTGTGTTTTAAAGGTTTTAGGTTCACAATATTATTTTTCATATTACCATTTTTGTGTTTTTCTAATGGGTAATAACCTAAATTATCTAAAGCATTTGTTTTTTTGTGTATTGCTGTAAAAAAAGTTTCCCTAAATCCGATTTTTGCATCAAATTTTATATACCTGTAAAAAGGAATATAATACAACTCATTAAAATTTTCGTTCGATTGAAAATGCTTTTTTATAATTTGGGAATTATGAATGTATGGAAGGAATAATGCTGCTATTCCTTCGGCCTGATGATCATTGGAAAGATTCAAATCAGCCTCTAAAATCACATTTTTAATAGTATATTTTCTTTCAATCATTAATTTCAACAACAATGACGCTTCAAACAAATGCCCACCACTCATTCCGTAATTAAATGTTTTTAACTCCTTTTCTTCAAACATTTTTGAAACAAAATGATTATTCGCCCTGGATGAACCTAAAATTACAACATCATAATTTTGTTTTTCAGAATTAAAAACAGTCTCAATTTTTCCTCTGTTTGCAGATTGCAGGAAAATATAAGTGTATAATCCGTCTAAAGCTATAGCAGCTAGCAGAACTACAACAAAAATTTTGATCGTATAAATTAGAAAATGCTTCATTAAAACTGAAAATATATAAATTCTTTGTAATCTGAAAAAGTGCCAAAAGCCATAATTGCCATAATTGCCAAAGTTAATTTCAACATACTTTTTTTACCTGAAAGAGGCTCAATTTTAGTTCGGCTGTTCCATTCCACCAAAACAAATAATCCAATCAAAAGAAGCAGTTCGTAATTATAACGCTCGTTGTCTAAATACTGAAAGCCAAAATCTTTATTAGTAAAAATTCCTTTTATATACAAAACAGCATCAGTTATGGTTTTAGCTCTAAAAAATATCCAGGCAATACAAGTAAGTAGAAATGTGAAAAGAATATTAATTATTGTCTTTACGGAATTAAAATTCCACGAAAGTTCTATTGCATCCATATTGTTTCGGTTACTATTACGCAAAAGCAAAGGCAAAAAGTAAACTGCATTAATAAATCCCCATGCTATGTATGTCCAATTGGCTCCGTGCCAAAAACCGCTAACTACAAAAATGATAAAAGTATTTCTGATTTTCATCCAGAGTCCACCTTTGCTTCCTCCTAACGGAATGTACAAATAATCGCGAAACCAGGATGAAAGTGAAATGTGCCAGCGACGCCAAAACTCCGCTATATCTCTTGAAAAATAAGGATAATTGAAATTTCTCAATAAATCTAAACCAAACAATTTTGAAGTCCCTAATGCAATATCTGAGTAACCTGAAAAATCACCATAAATTTGAAATGCAAAATAAACTGCCCCTAACATAAGGGAAAAAGAGTTCATCGAAGTATAATGATCAAAAATTGCATTAGCATAAGTCGCACAAGTATCTGCAATGACTACTTTTTTAACTAAACCCCAGATAATTTGGCAAATACCTTCTTTGGCTTTTTCAAAATTAAATTCCCGTTTTATTTTTACCTGAGGCAGTAAATGAGTTGCTCTTTCGATTGGACCGGCTACAAGAAGCGGAAAATAGCTTACAAACAATGAATAATCTACAAAATTATATTCGGCTTTGATTCGTTTATAATAAATATCAATTACATACGACAGTCCATGAAAAGTATAAAATGAAATTCCAACTGGCAGAATTACATTTAATAAAATTGGACTCGATTTTAGCCCTGCAGTATTTAATAAGTCTGAAAATGAAGCCGCAAAAAAATTATAGTATTTGAATATTCCTAAAAATCCCAAATTGACAAAAATACTTAGCCAAAACCAAAATTTTCGGCCTCTTTCTGATTTCCCTTTTTCAATTTGAATTCCGGTATAATAATCTAAAAAAGTAGAAAACACCAATAAAAAAAGGAATCTCCAATCCCAACAAGAATAAAAATAATAACTGGCAATTATTAATACAGCGTTTTGGGTGCTTTTTGTTTTATTGAAAACGAACCAATAAAGAAAAAAAACAATTGGTAAAAAAACAGCAAACGCTATGGAATTGAAAAACATAAATTAAGTGGAATATTTTATTCTAATTCAAAGTGCAAAGAAAGGCTATTTACAAGAAATTATGTTCATAATTCCTTCCCAAATTCGTTTTGAAGATTCTTCTGGAGGGTGTCTGTTAATTTTTTCGAACCATGACTGTGCATCCTCAATACTATGCTGCGGATGTTGTAAACCAAACTCAATCTGATCAGCAATTGTATTTGCAGAATCTAACCAAATCACCGCATTTTTATTGGGCATCGAACGAAAATGAATGTATTTGTATATTTTTGAAACAGACCAATTCTTATCTACTTTAACCTTTACATCGTAATTAATAAAAGCGCATGGCTTTTTATAAGCAGCATAATCAAAGACCATCGAAGAACCTAAATTTATAACCATTTCGGTATGTTGTATCGTATTGGTCTGCAAAACCATATCTGCTTTAGTTGGTAAAACTGTATTCCATCCCTCACCTATTTTTTCCCATAAGGGCGTAATAGGTGTTATAATGTCCTGGTATTTGCCTAATACGGAATCAAACCGATTCGAAAAATCCACCGGACAGCGTCTCAAAAGTATCCCCAGGGAATTTCCTTTTACATTCAACTTTCTTACAGCTTCTGCTGCATCACTCAGGTATTGCGGGTCATCCGGACAAGTTGTTATATCGTCACCAGAATAGCAAATGTATTTTTTATTTAAATCAAGTTGATGTTCTTTATAAAATTGCTCTTTTGACATACGCAGATTGCTGTCAAAATGATTTTCAAATTGCGGCGTACCTGTTATAATTATTTGTTTTTCGCTTATGTAAGGATAATAATGAAGTAATTCTTTTTTCATATGTTCACTCCATACAAAATAAAAATCAGTTTCGACTACCATAGTTGCTTTTGGCAAATTATCCCAGGAAAAGATGAATGTTGCCGTTGGTATATTTAATTTTTTTGCTGCCAATAAGGGAGCGATTGCTAAAACCGGACGCTGATTGGTGCAAAAAACAAAATCTGGTTTTTGATTTTGAAGTGTTTCCAGACACTCCTTGAAATAAGAGGTACTGCTTTCTAATTTTTGAATTTTTTTTCGAACTTTTTCTAATCCTTTATCTGTGGAATAAAAAGTAATTAAAAATCTAGAAAATAAGTTTTTTAAGGATGATTTCCATTTAGTATATGAAAATGGGAATCGGTATGCATTATAAACCGGATCGTTTTCTTTTTTAATATTTAAATTAAGTTCAATATGTTTACGGGCATTTTTATAACTATCGGTTAAAGGATTTAGTTTTGCCTTTTTGATTTTAATTTCATTAAAACCCAATGTCTCTAAATCAAAGGGAGTATTATTCCAATAGGTTATGTCAAAATTTTTCTCTAAACCTATTTTATAAAAATTAGAAAAAGCAAAATTCCGAAGTCCGATTCCGTCAGGTAATAAAATAAAAATATTTTTGTTTGGCATTAACTGTCTTTAAATTGTTTTTGGTGATTGAGTTTCCAAATATCTGATTTTTGAAGACATTTAAGAAATAATTCAGCACTATTTCCTTGTCCAAAATCATCATCAGAATGTTGTATTCTGTGACGATCAATTATTGATAGTGCATGATTTATATTTTTTTCAGAATAATCAACATTAATAATATCTGCATGAACAGCTCTATTTTGTTGACGGGTGCCGATATTAATAATTGGAACTCCATAATAAGGAGCCTCCCTAATTCCTGCACTACTGTTGCCTATAATGAACTGACTATTTTTCAATAATGTTAAAAAGTATTCAAATCGAATTGAAGGAAAAATTCTGAACCTCACATTATGGTTTAACTTTTCGTAGGCATCAAGAAGGAACTGACTTCCTAAATCATTGTTTGGAAAAATAACTACATAATTATGGTTATCATTCAATAAACAATCAACAAATGTTTTCGCATATTGCTGCATCGATAGGTATTCAGTAGTTACAGGATGAAACATTACAATCGCAAATTCCTTGAATGGAATTTCATAATATTCTTTTACGACACTCAATTCCGGTAATTGCTGGGAAAACATGATATCAATATCCGGAGATCCAATAGTAAATATAGATTCTTCTAATTCTCCCATTTGAATCAGCCTTTTTTCAGCTTCTTTATTTGATACAAAATGTATGTGGCTTAATTTACTTACACTATGTCGAATTAACTCATCAACTGTTCCTGAAATTTCGCCCCCCTCTATATGTGCCACCAAGATATTATTTAATGAACCAACAATTGCCCCAGCAAGCGTTTCTACACGATCACCGTGAACCACAATCATATCCGGCTTAATGTTTTTGCAATAGCCTGACAAACCTTCAATAGTTTTGGCAAGAGTTAAATCCATCGTAGTTTCATGTGTATGATTCTCGAATGTGAATACATTTTTAAAATTACAGCGTTCTATTTCTATAAGGGTATAGCCATAAATTTTCTGTAGATGCATACCTGTTACAAAAACAAAGACTTCAAATTCATTTTCTGCTTCCAGGATTTGAATCAATGATTTTATTTTTCCAAAATCGGCGCGGGTTCCAGTTAGAAAAAGGATTTTTTTCATTCCTTTATAAGTTATATTTCCTTTTAAATTTTGCAATATTCTTTTCTATCATTACGCTAATCGGATAATTATCAAAATATTCATTCCCTCCTTTAAAGTGAATTATATCATTTTGTGCTGCTGAATTATCTTTTTTTTGTAATTCGAGTGCTTTTATTATATCTGATAAAAATGGAAATAACTGATATTTATTTAGTATTAGCTCTCTTGCTTCTGTAATAGCATGCAAATTTTCTTCCCATTTATTAGACATTACTATCTCCTTTAAAAACAAATCTATATGTTTGTCTGCCGGATCAATTTGAATAAAAGAATTTTTTGAAAAAAATTCTTCTACCTTATTACACCCAAAATACAAAGGCATTGTATAACTTAAAAAACAATCTGCAATTTTTTCTGTCCAATAATAATCATTTTGAAAATTTTCATAAGCAATTGCATATTTAACCTTGCTTAAAACCTCCCATTTATCATCTATTGGATTTATTCCTCTACCGTAAAGGTTTACAAACGGAAGATTTTTAATGTTGTCCAAAAAATCCATTCTTTTGTTATGTCCTTTCGAGGATCTTTGATTACTTGTAATCCAAACTATATTATCCTCTTTTGTTAAATCTTCTGGTTTTAACTCTTTTAAAAAATCAAAACTTTTATTAACATGCCAGGGTAATGCCCCGTGCGATAAGATGTTATTTTTTTTTATCTCGAATTGATTAATTATCAGTTTTACATTTTTATTTGCATATTGTCTGTATTTAGAAACCTCATTAGGTGGTTCCAAACAGATATGTATAATATTATCTCTATTGACTTTAATAGAAAAACTTTCCTTGGATAATCTAAAATAACCAGATAATCGCACTCATCAATAGCATCTTCTGTAAAAAGTAAACTGTCCCATTTCATAGAATTATCAGGCGTTTGTCTTTTTAAATCAGGATAATTGAAGTAACGTTCAATTTTTATTATCATTTTAAATTTTTAAATTCCTTTTGATTCCAAAACTCTTCTTTTTAAGGTATTTCAAAAATAATTCCGCTCTACCACTTTTATAAAATCAGCATTCGTTTGTTGGACTTTATGTAAACAATAGTCTTAAAGCTTTTGATATATTTTTTCTATAATAATTAACATCAATAATATCCGCACGAATAAACCTATTTGGCTGGCGAGACCGGATATTAATAATGTTAATTCCAAATAAGGAGCTTTACGATGGGTGAGCTGCTGTTCCCTATAATAAACTGACTTACTTTAAATAATGTTAAAAATAGTCAAATGGAAGTGATGCGAAAGTCAACCTTACATTATACTTTATACTTTATTTTTTGTATACATCAGTAATCAACTGACTTGCTAAATCATTGTTTAGAAAAATAACTATATAATTATAGATATCATTCAATAAACAATCGAAAAATGTCTTAGCATATTTCTCCATCGACTGTTTTCAGTAGATGGAGGATGAACATTACTAATCGTACCCGTAATAAATAGAAGTTTGTTCATTAATTTAAAAACATTTATTTTTTTAACTCTCTATAAATGTCCATTCTAGTTTTTAAAATTAAAATATCATGGATTACTGTCTTGAAATAATTTTTTGTGTTTATGAAAATAATTTTCTTGAAAAAATTTGCTACAATTACAACGACACTTTGGTGTTTTTTTTTGTGTAATAAATACTCCGAAATTGTTTCATTTTTATACCTTAAGATATTTGATTTTTGACTCCTTTTTATAAAATAAAAAAAAGTTTCATTTAAATCTAAAATTTCAAAACCATTATTAACCACTCTTTCAGACCATTCTTTGTCTTCACTAAATGGCAATTTTTCGTCAAATTTGAATTGCATCCAAACATCTCTGTTCACTAAAGCACAGCCAGTCATTAAACCATATTTTAAAGGCTCAATTACTTTAAAATCATTTTCAATCGCTCTTTTATAATTTTCAATGCTATTTATATATCTAATCCCTGCAACATTTTCCCTGTTCTCTAAAGCATACAATGTATTTTTAAAAAAACATTTTCCAATCGGAATTGCATGTGAACTCAGTAACAAAACGTAATCAGATTTGGCAGTTTCAATACCAACATTAGTTGCTCCACCATAGCTGAAGTCTTTTATATAAACTACTTTACATTTATATTTTTCAGCGATACTTACACTATCATCTGTTGAATAGTTATCAACAAGTATTATCTCTGAATAGTCATCAGGATAAACTTTTGTAAGGATAGATAAAACGTTTTCAAGCGCTTTTGCTTCATTTTTATTTCTAATAACTATCGATATCATAAGCCCTGAAATATTATTGAAAATCAGAAAAATCTAATTGCTCATCATTATCAATATCCCGCACAGCAATTTTATCAATCAAATCATTAAAATGTTCCGCCAGGATTTTACCTGTTCCCGGTCGTTTCACCCAAATATTTTCTTTTGATAATTTTTCGCCTTTTTTAATTGGTTTTATGGCACATACAGTTGCAAATGCAAAATCAATTGTAACTTGTTCTTCTACAGCTGGTTTTTTAGTTCCGCCACGCATCAAAGCTATTTCTGAACTTGAAACAATTAATTCCTGACAGGCTTTTTCATCCATACTGCATATAATGTCTGGACCTGTTCGCTGCATATGATCCGTAAAATGCCTTTCTAATATGCTTGCGCCGAGAGCTACCGCACCCAAACAAGCATTATTATTTAAAGTGTGATCAGATAAGCCAAATACTTTATCCGGAAAAGCCTCATGCATCTCTATCATGGCACCAAAACGGACCAAATGAATAGGTGTTGGATATAAGTTTGTTGTATGCAATAAAGCAACAGGAATATTATGTTCATCAAAAATAGCAACTGCTTTCTGAATACTTTCAATTGTATTCATTCCGGTGCTCAGAATAACAGGCTTCCCAAAAGAAGCAATATGTTCTAACAATGGATAATTATTGCATTCCCCAGAGCCAATTTTATAAGCAGGTATATTAAACTTTTTTAAACGATCTGCAGCTGCACGTGAAAACGGCGTAGAAATAAAAATCATCCCTTGATCTTCTACATAGTTTTTAAGTTCTAATTCATCTGCTTCATTTAGCGAACAACGTTCCATGATTTCATAAATAGAAACATCGGCATTGCCCGGAATAACTTTTTTTGCAGCGCCGCTCATTTCGTCTGCTACAATGTGGGTTTGATGTTTGACAACTTCGACACCTGCACGTTTTGCTGCATCAACCATTTCTTTAGCTACCTGTAAAGAACCTTCGTGATTAATTCCGATTTCGGCAATAACTAAAGGCGGAAAATCCGCACCAATTTTTCTTCCTGCAATTTGTATGTATGGGTTCATAAAATAGGTTATGAATTATATTAGTATATATTTGTTATATAAATATTCTGCATAATCAAAATCTTCCTGAGTATCGATGTCAACATTGGCTAAAATAGAGTCTACCAGAAACGGAAAAGCATCTTCAGAGATAATTTTATCTTCGAAAATTAATTTAGACTTACTAATATAAAGTAATCCGTTTTCATAAAAAATAGGATCTAAATCCTGACTGCGCTGCCCAATTTCATAATTAAAAGGGATGAATTTTTCATTAGCAATTTTCCCGAATTTTTGATGACTTTTTGTAACTGTAAATAAACTGTCCTGTTTCTTTTCCTGATAATATTGAAATGATTTTTTTAACAAACTTTCGGGTCTTAAAGGATTTGTAGGTTGTAAAAGAATAACATTTTCTATTACCTCGTCTAGCTGTTGCAATACATCTTTAACAGCCGAAACTGTAGGTTCAAAATCTCCCGATAATGATTTTGGTCGATTTACCACTTTTGCCCCAAACTGCAATGCAGCTTTTTTTATTTCATCATCATCAGTCGATACGTAAATATCATCAATTACATCACTATTTGCCTGAGCATATAAAATACTATGAGCAATCAAGGGAATTCCTCCAAGTAATTTTATATTTTTTTGAGGTAATCTTTTTGAGCCTCCTCGAGCCGGAATAATAGCGATGGTTTTCATTTATTTCAATCTGTTTTTAGCATTTTCAATAATTTCATTCATACCTGAATTCCAGCTTTGAGTTGAATACAAATTATCTGAAATTAACACCTCTTTTATTTCTTTCTGATTCAGGAATTCTAAAATAGCCTCTTCCCATTCCTGCTGAAAATGCGGATTTTCTATTAACCTGCCTAACTTTCCATATTGCAAAACTTCCGGAACTCCTCCTATTGATGAAGCAATGCAATAACAACCTGAATGCAGTGCTTCTATTAAACTCATACCAAAACCTTCATGACAAAGTGTTGGAAACAAATAACAATCTGCTATTTGATAATATTTTGGAAGTTCATCATTTGGAATTTTCCCTAAAAAACGAACTCCTTCTGTTTGATAATTTCGCGTAGCTCCAACGACTAACAAGGCTGCTTTTTTGTTTTGCAGATAGATTTTTTTCCAGACTTCCAATATAAAATCCAATCCCTTTTTAGGATGATCTTTGGAACACCAAATAAAAACTTTTTTATCTTTTAAATCTAATTGATTTTTAAAATTTAACTTTTCTTCATAGGAAACTTTATGAAATTTATTTGTATCGATTCCATTATGCAATACCGAAAATTTACAAGGCAGTATGGTATAAGTATGCTTATGTACTTTATAACTGTCATGCGTCAGTAAAATCATTTCGTCAATACTTTCGAAAAACCATCTGCCATGAAAATTGGCTAAATAGGGTGGAAAACCATGATAAAAAAATTGAATCTGACAATTTTCTCTCAAACCATTTTGAATCAAAAATTTTTGTAAAGGCTTTATTATTCCGAAATTATCAACAATCTGGATAATATATTTCTTATCCTTTTCAATCACCTGATTTAGCGCTTTTAAATATCCTAAATATGGTTTTTTAAAAAATTTTCTTTTTAGTTTATCAATTATATTTTCAGAAACAAATTGATATTTAACAGTATTCAGTACATGCTCGGGCTTTTGGCAAATTATATAATTTATTTGATGATTATTGCTCAGATAATTAT
Organism: Flavobacterium flavigenum; assembly: GCF_027111255.2. NCBI lineage: Bacteria > Pseudomonadati > Bacteroidota > Flavobacteriia > Flavobacteriales > Flavobacteriaceae > Flavobacterium > Flavobacterium flavigenum. The sequence continues at coordinate 2,213,874 of NZ_CP114285.2, forward strand.
AATACATTGTTGTCCAGCTTCCTGTTTTAGAATAGGGAAGTGGGAATTGCGATACTAAAATTACTTGTGCCATCTCGTTTTATAAAATTATACCCTAACTGTTTTTTTGATTTTAAAACTTATACTTTTCAAGTCATTACTAACCTTATATGTATAAGGAAATTGATGATAAAAAGAAATAATATGTAAAAGTAGCTTATCATTTATTTCTTTTAAGCTATAATATTTTGGTACTTTTTTGCCCAATTTCTTTTTGAATTTGTATTTTAAAGATGTTTTAAAATCATCTTCAATAAAGCAAACTGATAAAATACCTCCTTTAAATCGTGGCAGTTCAACAAATAAAAAATGCTCAATTACTTCTACTTTGTTATTTAAAATCAAAACAGTTCCACACTCTTCTAATTCATTAAATTCTGAGTCTGAAATTATTTCTCCCCAGCCTTCTGAATTTACATCCACGATTTCATTTTCAGAATTATGTACCAGATGACGATGATTTATTTCTACAATTCGGGACAATTGCAATTCTGTATTTAACTCTACCGTTTCTCTGCTTCTGTAATTTTTATGCCATTGATGCAACATCAATACTTTCTGATTATAGAATTCCAGTTCGCATCCTGTCTTTTTAATCCTGCTATGTATTTCTGTGTCTTCAGCACCCCAAAAATGAAAAAATTCATCAAAACCGTGAATACTTTTTAACCTTTCAACCGGGAAAAGGGTCATTCCGGTAGAATCGCTAGTGCTTAAAAATTTAACCGTATAATTATCATAATTAGTAACCTCTTTTTTATTTTCATCATCAGACATATAACCAACCTGAAAATAAGTTGCCTTGGTAGGCTTACATTTTTCTTCTAAAACTGATGTAAATTCAGGATGAAACACCATATCTACATCAGCTGTAAAACAATAATCAGAATCAAGATTTTTTAAAACATAATTAAAAGCTTTACTCTTATTCCATGGCTGAAACTGTGTAAACAAATAATGATAATTACAAAAAGAATAATCATCAACAAGTTCTTTTATCTCTGAAGCGATTTCTTTTTTAGAGCCATAATCAACAAAAATGACATTAAAATTTTGTTTGGTCTGCCAAACTAATGAATCCAGTGAACGCTTGATGCGATTGGAGTCTCTATTGCGGTATGCATATAAAATGGTTATCATTAAAAGATATATAGTTTTGTTAGTTGCAAAAAATTAGAATTTTAGTCAACTTTAATAAATATTTTTAGTAGTCTAATAAATACCCTTCTGTTTGTGCCATAATATTTTAAAAAATGTAAAAAAAAGTCTAAGAATTGTGTTTTTAATCTCTCCTTATGAGAAGTATATTTTGTATCTCCTTTACTTGTTAATCCTTCTAAATCATAAATCGCAAAAGGAGTGCTTAAATGAATAAATTTAGTTTTTCTTTTAAAAAGAGAAAAATGCATTTTCCAGTCAGAAATATATTTTAATTTTTCATCAAAAAAATTATCGCAAAAAAGAGATGCATGATAAATTATAGCTTGTTGGCATATTGTGTTGGTAAAAGCAAATTTTTCATTGATATTCTCCGGATAATCTGCCCTATTTTTGATTATGCCATTTTGTGATAAAAATATAGGAGCATAATATAATCCTTTCTGCTTTAAATTCAACACAACCTTATTAAGAGTTTCTGTATCATCCAGTAAAACATCTCCACTATTTAAAAACAATATATATTCTCCAGATGAAGCTCTTATACCTTTATTCATCGCTTGATAAATACCTTTATCTTTCTCACTAACCCAATAATTTATTTTGCTTTGATGAACTTCAATAATTTCTTTACTACCATCTTCACTTCCACCATCAATGACAACAAATTCAAATTCTCGATAAGACTGATTAACAACACTTTCTATTGTTTTTTTTAATCCAATCAAATTGTTGTAATTTATAGTAACTATTGAGAGTTTAAATGTCATACGAAATATATTTACTTATAAGGTTTAAAAATTAAAAAAGATACTCGTTAGCTTCTGCTTTAGACAATCCTTTCCAAATAATAAAATAACGCATTATCTTCTTATTTAAAATAACTTTTGCAAATAATCTGTTTTTTATAAAATACAAAAGCTCCGAATTATTTGGTTTGCCTTTAAGGATAACTTCATCTATTTCTTCTTGAGTAACAATTTTGTTACTTTCAGCATGCATCCAGTCCTCAAGAATATTCCCCATATGATAGGCATAATTTTCTGCTGTTGATAAACGCCAAAAACCTTTTTTTATGACTGGTACATCTAAAATTTGATTTTCACTATTGCCTCCAAGTTTATAATTTGAATATTTAATTTTTACACTTTCAAAAATATCACCTCTGTACGTTGCCGCAAAATGTCCGGCCCCGATAACTGCTTTTTGATTTTTGCTTACAATTGTTAAATACTTTTGCAATTGAATTTTGTTATAGAAATCCGGGTTACCAACACTTTCTGCAAACATCTTTAATCCTTTATGATTGCTGACATTTGAGAACAGGAGTTTTTTTGAAAAAAACATATCCCAATAAATATTGGCTGTATAAGTTCTTAGGGAGCGCGACGAGGGTGTGGGACAAACAGCACCGGCTCTAGGAAAGTTTTCAAAGATAGCATAAGTCGATTTTTGCCAGCCATTTAAAAACATAACATCTGAATCTGCAATTGTAACAAGAGGGAAATTATGTCCAATAATACCTTTTAAAACTGCATTTAGTTTACCAATGTTTGTAGTAGTGATAACTTCATGAATTTGCTTATTTAAAAATAACTCATTTAAATAATTCGTGACTTCCTCAGAACTTCCATTATTTACAATTGTTATAAAAGTTTTATTATGAGATGTTTTAGATAAAGAAGTGAGACATAATTTTAAAATAGCAAAACTATCCTTAAAATACCCGTTATAGTCTGGAATATAAACTGGAATGATTACCTGATGGAAATAATCAGATTGTAATTGCTTTTTGTCCTTATGTGGATTATACCCTATTCGCATTGAATAATTTATTTATTGCATGTTGATATTTTAGAGCAATTATATCTTTTGAATATTCTTGCAAATATCTATTTCTGATTTTATTTGATATATCAAATGTTTCTTGATTATTTAATTTTTTGATTTTTAGCATTTGTTGAGATAAACTCTTTACAGAATTATCGAACCATAAAACTGAAATACCATTTAATCTTTCAGGCATGGCTCCAACTTTTGTTGATATCAATAACCTTCCAGCAGCCATTGACTCAATTCCTGTTAATGGTCCAGATTCTTCTGTCGATGAAATAATAACACAATCGACCTTTGCGAAATATTCCTGAAGATTATTATTAGGAATAAACCCTGAAAAAATAATTGAACTATCTTTATTTGCAATTGCAATCAAATTATTCAACTCAGCACCTTCACCAACAATATACAGAATATCTCCTGTAGATTTTACATTTAAAAAAGATTGTATAACATTTTCAATATTTTTTTCCTTCTCTAATCTTCCTATAACTAAAAAATAATTAACTTTTGAATCCATTAAAGAAATCTTCAACAGTTTATCTTCATTAAAAGCACATTGGTCAATAATTGTGTAATTATGCTTGTCTATTTCTAATTTGTTTGCGTTATTTTCTGAATGATGAATAAATAAATCTACATGATTTAAAAAACTAAAATTTTGATCCTTTTGTATCGTTCCTGTAGTTCTAAAAACAAGCTTTTTGTTTAACTTTTTACTTTTTTCTATAATATATTTTACATAGTTAGATGATAATTGAGCATTGATAAAAATTAAATCATAATCCTCAATTATTTCAGTTAGTATGCACTTGATTTTTTTATCATAATCAAAATATTTTTTAGCCCACAAATTATTAACATAATAGCTTTGATTTTCCTTTTTTTTATTCTTTAAATAACTTATAAATGCTAAAACCCTGAGTGATTTAAATTTTTTATAAACTAAATCTTTTAAAGAAAATACTTTTTGGTTTTTATTAAATTCAAAAACTTGAGATTTTGGGGTTAACTTACCTGTTGTACAAATTGATACGTCATTATTTTGGCATAAGACGGAAGCAATGAAACCACTTTCGAGTTCTCTTCCTCCAAAGTCCCCAATCGGACCAATAAGTAAGATTCTTTTCTTAAACTCTTCCATTATTATTTCAATATTCTATTATTAAGATCCCTGAACATTAAAATTCCCATTTTTGCTTTATATCCATAAAAAAAAGTATAAAACAGGACAGTAAAAATTCTGTGTTTTTCTTCTTTTAGATTTTCTATCCTTTAAAATTATCTGGCTCTATAATCATAACATTTCAGATTCATTAAATTATCTCCAACCTTAAAAAAAATTAAAAAAAACAATCCTAATTTTAATTTAATAATATGCTTAAATTTAATGTAACAATTATATTGAAATATATTTTTATAATAAATAAGGTACCTTAATCTTTTGAAAAAGTTTTTTTCTTCTAAAATAACTATAAACATTTGTCTCGTAATCCTGAAAATTAAATATCTCAAAAGTTCTTTTTTCCGTTCAAATTTCATTCTTCTTAGAATTTTAAAAGCTTTAAGGAAATAACGCAATACTGACAATTGTGCTTTCTTATTGTTAGATAAACTCTCAATACTGTCGTGTCCTCTTCTTACCTTATATAAAAAATCTTCATGAAGTAAATATTTAGGTGAGTATGTGAGCATTCTAAAATGAAAGTCAGCTTCCTGACCTCTGAACAATTTTAAATCAAACAATTCTTTACCCTTTAAAAATTGTTTTTTCCATAGAGGAGATTGTGTTATAAAAACATGGCTATCTAAAAAATAAGAATATATTGTATGATGACTTGGTTTTAAGTTAATATAATTTTTTACGGTACTTAAATTATCTTGAAAATATTCCCATTGACAAGCACAAAAATCAAGATTAGGATTAGTTTGCATTATATCTACTTGTTTATCTAAGAAATTACAATACATAATATCATCACTATCAAACCATTTTATATATGCTCCTTTGCTGAGCTCGAATCCGTAATTGCGGCAACTATTTCCTCCTTTTGGGAGATTAACAGGCCGTTGATAATAACGAAAGCGTTTATCCTTGTGCAGATAACCGTTTACGGTTTCTTCCGTATTGTCATCTGAACCATCATCTACAATTATACATTCCCAATTTTCGTAAGTCTGATTTACAATACTATCCAGTGTTTCACCTAATAAATGACCACGATTGTAGGTGGGAATAATAATAGTTACTAATTGACTATTCATATCGTTTTATATATACTAATTAATTTCTGTACAAGTGCTATTCTGTTATAATTGAGTATAATATTTTTACTGGCATTTAAGCCATACATATCCCACCTGTCCCTATTATCAAACATTTTTTTTAAACATTTTTCTATATCTTTTTCTGTTATATCACACAAAAAACCGGTAAAGTCATTAATCACTAAATCCTTAACAGCCCCTACGTTAGTTGCTATGACTGGAAGTGAATAAGATTGGGCTTCTAAAATAACGGTAGGAATAGCCTCGTTTCTGCTCGTAAGAAGAAATAAATCTGCTTCACGCATTTTACTTTTTACATATTCTGAATTTTGAGACAAATGAAATGTCACAATTTTATCAAGTTTTAAATCATTACATAGATTTTTAAGCTTTTCTTCGAGAATACCGCCTCCTATTATATCATAATGAAAACATATTTCTGAATTTTTTTTATGAAAATTTGAAATCGAATTCAAAGCTAAATCGTAGCCTTTTTCATCAACTAATCTTCCAACTGACAAAATATTTATCTGTCTATCCCTGTTATTTCTTTTTCCTACTCCGCTTATTACCTCAACACCATTATTAAGTTCTTTAATTTTTTCCTGCTTAAAACCAAAAGAGAGCAGCATTTTAGTATTATAATTAGAAATTGAAATAACTGAATCTGCATATTTCAATAAATCTTTATAAAAGTTTCTTTTTTGTATACCTAACCGGATATCGTATCCGTGAAAAGTACATATCAATTTTATTGGTAATTGAATTTTTTTTAGAAATACGGCCTTGTTACCCACCGGTCCAAAATGACAGTGAACAATATCTATTTTTGTTTTTAAAATATAATGTAATATAAAAATAGAACTAAACGTGTATTTTTTTTCTTTTATTAGAAGTCTGATAAAATTAGTGTAATATTTGAAATTTTCAGTAAATAAGCTATCTGCTAAAATTCTTAATGCATATTTTATTTTTCTAATTTTGGTCTTCGGTAATATATCCGAAAAATCCAAAGTTTTATTTAATAAATCGTATTCTTCAAATCCTTCGATTGCTTGGTTATGCTTGTTTTTTAAAGTGCAGAAAATTTGCACTTCTATTCCTTCTTTTATCAGATCAACGATTTGATTTCTAATAAAAGTTTCTGAAACGACCGGGAAAGAATTTACCCAAAATAAAACTCTCATTTAAATTATTATTTCTTTTCAAAAACAAATATTACGTTTTCACCAATAAAATTCTTTTGATTATACATTTTGTACAATCTTAGTTTCGTAACTAAAAAATCTGTCCATTTTTTTACCTGATTTAATTTTTCAGGATTGATAGCAATTTTATTTTTTGGATATAAAACATTCAAAACTTTTTTTAATAATGCTGCTTTGACATACTGTTTTTTGCTAATTACATCAGGAATAGAAATGACTTTAAAATCGACTATTTTCAAATCAAAGACAGTAATTATTTTTTGAAGAGACGTTAAATTCCATCTCGTGATATGGTGGGGAGGGACATTAAGTACATGGTTATGATTACTTGTTAAGACAGAGTCATTACAAGGTACCGCCAATATAAGCTTACCTTTAGGATTCATTTTACTTATTGAAGCTTTTAAGAACTCATGCGGATCCTGAACATGTTCCAAAACATGAAATGAGCATACAATATCAAATTTTTCTTCATTTTCAGCGGCATAATTTTCAATACTTTGCTTCACTAATTTAATTTGATTTTCAGCTGCTTTTTTAATTGCTTCATCATTAAATTCTAAACCAACATAATTATCAACACTAATTTTCTGAGCAAAAAAACCTGAACCTGATCCGATTTCTAAAACTGAGTCTTTTTTACTTATAAATTGTGCTGCTATGTCAAATTCTTTTCTGCCACTGCTATAGTAGATTTTCCTTTTTAATTGTAATTCTTCGTAAAAAGAGGCTTCACCCGCGAATTTCGGATCAAAAAAATCTAAATTGCAATTTTTGCAATGATATAGTTTTATTTCATTTTCATTTTTAAGCTCTTTAGAAATATCAATATTTAATGTATCGTAATAAATATTTTTTAATAATTCAGATTTAATCCTTTCCGAAACTTTAACTTTTTCAGATCGGCATAAAATACATTTTTTCATTTTAAATAAGCTTTAATAAATCCATTCTGTTTTAGCAAAAGCAGAGCCCCAGTTTTTTTTAGGTACTATTACATCATCATTATTCCAAAAAACATTAAACAAAACAACATCTTCTATAATATCTAAATCATAAGCTCCATTGCTTAAATATAGTGAAAGAGAATATTGTCCTGGAGCGAGAGGTAATTTTTCAATACTCACCTCTATTTTATTTTGACCGTTGTCAATTTTGAGGCTTTCACCATACTGGTGCATATTGGCTGCCATAACTGCATTTCCTCTATCATTTTTAATTAAATATCCCAATGAAGCATATTCTAATCCCTTATTGTCAAAATGAACTGAAAATTTGAAAATCTCTCCAGAGAGAATTTCTGATTTCTCAGGAATTATAATATCTGTAATTATTTTTGCCCTTTTTTTTTCAATTACTGAGTCAGAAATAGCATTAGATTTAAAATACTCCTCTATTACATGATCAGTACTTGCAATAAGTTGAACTCTGCCATTATTCAACAAAATTGTTTTAGGACACAATGCTTTAATAGCTGCTAAATCATGGCTCACAAATAAAACTGTTCTCCCTTCACCTTTTGAAATGTCCTGCATTTTACCAATGGCTTTTTTCTGAAATTCCGCATCACCAACAGCTAAAACCTCATCGACTACCAGAATTTCAGGTTCTAAAAACGCAGCAACTGCAAATGCAAGGCGAACAGTCATTCCTGAGCTGTATCTTTTTACAGGAGTATCAATATAGCGTTGACATCCTGAAAACTCAATAATTTCATCAAGTTTGGAAGTAATTTCTTTTTTAGTCATTCCTAAAATGGCTCCGTTTAAGAAGATGTTTTCACGCCCCGTCATTTCAACATTAAATCCTGTGCCAACTTCTAAAAGTGAAGCGATACGGCCACGAGATTTGATACTTCCAGTAGTGGGAGCTGTAACCTTAGATAAAATTTTTAAGAGTGTCGACTTTCCTGCTCCGTTTTTACCGATAATTCCGAGAACTTCACCTCGTTCTACTTCAAAATTTATATCCTGTAATGCCCACACATAATCTGAAGTACCTTTTGTAGACCGGTCATTGGTATCACCTATTTTCAAATATGGATTTTCTTTACCCCGTATTTGATGCCACCAACGATTCAGGTCATGACTCAAAGTCCCTGTACCAACCTGTCCTAAACGATATTGTTTAGATATGTTTTCGGCTTTTAATATAATGTCTTTCATTTTAAGTTTTAAGTCGTAAATAACATTAAATTTTAATATCTATTTTTTAATTTTCTGATATAAATTCCGCAAAAAAATATTTTGTTTAATCATTTTCTTTAATGAATATAACATTCCGCCTTTATCAATTAATCTAAAAGTCCTGAGGGCCTGATTGTCTTGTTTTGATTCAAATTCTTCATCAGTAACTAATGCATCATTATTTAACTCATAATATCGAACCAAAACCGATAAAATGCTTTGATCGTGCCTATGCTCTGAAAATCCTTCTATTTGCATTTTTTTTTCGATTTCGAATAAATCTGTTACAATCGATGGAAAAAACAGCATTGTCTTTAGCCACTCGTCAATGAGCTTTAAAGTAGTCTCTGTTTTTTTTAACAGAAAAAAACCGGCAACTAATTTATTTTTTTCAAGCCATTGATCATTGCTGCTAAATAAATTTTGAAAATGATCAGCCGCACTTTTTTTAATCCAATATTTCAATTTGGGACTATCATTTAAATTTATATTGTTTTTTGACCATAAATAATCCATATTATCTTTATACTGAAAAAATATACTGTCATAATTTTCAAGTATCCGAATATATTCTTTCCATTTATTTGATTTAAATAACTTATTACCCGCATCAGAATATATCACGACATCATTTTTTTGAGCCCGTTCTAATACTTTTTGAATTATAAATGGTTTCCAAAGCCAATAGCCACCTCCTTTAGCACTTGAAAACAGTGTCGAATTTTTTATGTATAATGGTAAATCCTTTTCAGAGAAATGCAAAACTTCATCGAAAATACGAATCTTGCGGGATTCTTTAACAATCCTTTTAACTGAATATTTAAATTTCTTATTCCCGTAAGTGACAAAATATATAGTCATATTTAAAATTAATCTGGGTCAATTTAAAATGAAACTTCTAAATTATGTGAAGCCATTAAACAGTATCAATAAAACTTTTTTCCGTTTTATTAAAAATCAAAAGACCAATAAAGAAGAGTACTATGGTAACAGATAGTGTATAAGATAATCCTAAGATTGAAATTTCTCCTTTATTTAAAAGCATATATCGGGAAGTTTCTATAATATAAGCCAATGGATTGTATTGAACAATCCAGCCGAATTTAGGTAATTTATCTTTTATAAGTGCCATTGGATAAACTACCGCAGACAAATACATTAATAATGATATTCCAAAAGTAATCAAATGACTAAAATCACGATATTTAGTAACCATAGATGATATTAACATTCCTAATCCTAATCCTAAAAGCCCCATTACTGGAATCAGAATTGGAAAGAATAAGATAGAAATATTAAATGTTAGATTATATCCCTGAAAGTAATAAAAAATATAAAATAATATAAAGATTAGAAATTGAATTCCGAATTTAACTAAATTAGAAATTACAATTGAAAGAGGTGTAATAATTCTGGGGAAATAGACCTTCCCAAAAATACCGGCATTTGCTTTAAATGTATCTGACGTACCTGTAAGGCATGAAGTAAAATAATTCCAGACTGTAATTCCTGCTAAATTAAATAAAAATGGAGGTATTGTACCTGTCTTGATTCCTGCTACATTATTAAATATTATAGTAAAGGTAACCGATGTGAATAGCGGCTGAATCAAATACCACAGTGGACCTAAAACTGTTTGTTTATAAACCGTAATTACATCTCTTTTTACAAATAAAAATAACAAATCCCTATATTGCCAAATTTCCTTAAAATTCAGAGAGAAAAAATTATTTTTGGGCGTTATTTCAAACAGCCAGTCTTTATTATCAGTATTATTCATCTATTAATTAACAGGATTTTACCTGTCTAAAAAAAAGGTTAAAAAGGAAAAAGGCGTTTTTCTCATAAAAAACACCTTTTTATTTAATATTAATCAAACTTTTATTTATCCAAAACCTCAAAAGTAGAGTTCATACTTTTAAATTCAGGAACAATTTTTTTCATTTTACTTACTATCTCATCATTGTTATAAAAACTCGAAATATCTATAAGCTCTTCAATTTCAACATGCAAATTTTCATATTCATCCTGAATTTCCTGTGCTATCATGATCTTATTATGATAAGTGGGTAAAGTTTTAGAAGTATCATTTAATAATTCTTCATATAATTTTTCACCTGGTCTTAGGCCTACAATTTTTATTTTAATTTCTTTATCAGGAATAAAGCCGGCTAACTTAATCATTTTTTTTGCTAAATCAATAATCCTTACCGGTTTTCCCATATCAAAAATATAAATTTCGCCACCATTTCCCATTGCTCCTGCCTCTAAAACTAACTGACAAGCTTCTGGAATAGTCATAAAGTAACGAATAATATCCTGATGTGTAATTGTGACAGGCCCCCCCTGAGCAATTTGTTTAGTAAATAATGGAACTACTGATCCATTAGACCCTAAAACATTTCCAAATCGGGTTGTAATGAATTTGGTTTTACATTCTGATTCCTCTTTTTGATTTTTCAAAAATAGCGACTGTACATATTTTTCGGCAATGCGCTTACTTGCCCCCATAACATTACTAGGATTTACAGCTTTATCAGTAGAAACCATTACGAACTTCTTTACCCTGTACTTACAAGATAAGTCGGCTAAATTTTTTGTTCCCTTAACATTCGTGAGGATTGCTTGTGAAGGATTTTCTTCCATCAAAGGAACATGTTTATAAGCGGCGGCATGAAAAACAACTTGTGGCCTGAAATCACTAAAAACCTTCTCTAAGGCCTTTTTGCTTTTAACATCTGCAATAACAGCTCTTATTTTAGTTTGAGAATCTAATGCTAGGGTTTCTAAACATAAATTATGTAAAGGAGTCTCTGCGTGGTCTAAAATTATTATAGTTTTGGGATTAAATCCTAAAACCTGTCTTACAATTTCACTGCCAATAGAACCTGCTGCACCTGTAATGAGTATGACTTTATCTTTTAATTGTTTCGATATTGATTTACTGTCCAATACAATTGGTTTTCTTTCCAAGAGATCTTCAATCTGAATATTCTTAACTTTTTGAGAAATTTCTTTTTGGTTTTCCCAATCAGAAATTAACGGAACAGTGTATACTCTGTAATTGAATTCTAAACATTGGTCAACGATAATCAACTGTTCATCTTTAGACAAGCTTTTGTCTGCAATAATAACAGCTTCGGCAGCTACGGAACGCATCAAAGCAGGTAATTTTTTCTTTTGGATTAATATTGGCAAATCCAACATTCTTTTAGATGCATTCTGGCTGTTTTTATCTACAAAACCAACTATCTTAAATCTTGAAGGAGTTTCAAACTTTAATGCATTTGCTACAGAAATTGCATTAGCATCTGTTCCATAAATAACTGTCCGAATTAATTTTGAATCAGTTTTCTCAGAAAAATAAATTTCAAAAGTTTGTTTTACAACTACTCTATATAAAAATAATCCACAAAAAGACAGTACTAAGTTTATAAAAAGTGCTGTATTTAAAAAGGCCTTATGTCCAGAATATAATTCAAAAACTAAATTAATAATCAAAAAGAAAATTAAAACTGAGATTTGAGAAAATAACAGCTTTATTGCATCTATATATGAAGAGTGCCTAATTATTCCTGAATATGTTCTAAATAACCAGAAAAAAAATACATTAACAATAATAAGACTCGATACGAAATAAAAACCATATGAAGTTACTATGTAACCTATTGCTGTTCCTTCAAACAGCATATAAGTAAATGTAAATGAAAACAAAAGAACCATTATATCAATCGCAACAATAATCCATCTTGGCAGGTAACTAAGATTATTAATGTTTGCTTTAATATTTCTTGGAGAAAATTTATTGTACAAAAAAGCTGTTATTTTAGTTAATGGGTTTGTATCCAAGCTAATTATCTTTAGTATTGAAAAATTATACTTACAAAAATACTAATTAATGGTTTTAAAAAATATCCTTTTAAAATTAAAATCGATTTCCTTTTATTTTCTGCCTTAAAAATTCCATTAAATAAGAACCATATCCTGATTTAATCAATGGTAAAGCAAGTTCTTCTAGCTGCTCATCTGAGATAAACCCTTGTCGCCAAGCAATTTCTTCAATGCAGCCTACTTTTAATCCCTGTCTTTCTTCTAAAACCTGAACAAATTGTCCAGCCTGCATTAAACTATTAAACGTCCCTGTATCAAGCCAAGCTGTCCCTCTGCTTAAAATACCAACCTTTAACAATCCTTTTTCTAAATATACTTTGTTTACATCTGTAATTTCGTATTCACCTCTGGCACTTGGCTGGATACTTTTAGCAATTTCGACAACTGAATTATCGTAAAAATATAGTCCCGGAACTGCATAACTTGATTTTGGCGCTTTAGGTTTTTCTTCTATTGAAATAGCTGTAAAATTTTCATCAAATTGTACTACACCATAACGCTCAGGATCAGAAACGTGATAAGCAAATACTACACCACCGTTTGGTTTAGTATTTGATTTCAAAAGTTCTTGCATATTAGAACCGAAAAATATGTTATCTCCTAAAATCAGTGCTACATCGTCATTACCAATAAATTCCTCTCCAATCACAAAAGCCTGAGCCAAACCATTAGGAATCGCCTGCTCTGCATAACTGAATTTACATCCTAAGCTGGAACCATCTCCCAATAATTTTTTAAAATTAGGTAAATCGTGGGGAGTCGAAATAATCAGTATTTCATTTATTCCAGACATCATCAATATTGACAATGGATAATAAATCATTGGCTTGTCGTATACAGGCATCATTTGCTTACTCATTGCAAGTGTCAGAGGGTGCAAACGTGTTCCTGAACCGCCAGCTAATATAATTCCTTTCATAATTTAAATATTAAGTTTCTTTATTTGTTATCTGAAATATTATCCTAAAATGTTAATCATTTTAGTCAAACATTTTCTTTAAACTTTCTTTATAATCCGGTATATGTAAATTATAAACTGTTTTTATTTTATTCTTATCTAATAATGAAAATTGCGGACGTGCTGCCGGGGTTGGATAAGATGCAGATGGAATTCCTTCTAATCTACAGTTATAACTTCCAAATTCTTTAATATTCAACGCAAATTCATACCAGCTTATTTCACCTTCATTGGAAAAATTATAGATTCCAGGAATCCATTTTTCAGATTCTAAAATGAACATCATCGCCTTTGCCAGATCTGCCGCATAAGTTGGTGAACCTATTTGATCGTTAACCACATTAATGGATTCTCTTTCCTGCATCAAACGCTGCATTGTTTTGACAAAATTATTTCCGAACTTACTATACACCCAAGAGGTTCTAATAATAATCGAATCTTGATTTTCTTCTAAACAAGAGATTTCTCCAGCAAGTTTACTCTCTCCATAAATATTTATTGGATTTGTCTTTGCTTCTTCATTTAGTGCCAAGGACAAAGTGCCATCAAAAACATAGTCTGTTGAAATATGCATTAATTTCACATTCTTATCTTTTGCATATTTCGCTATCAACTTTACTGCTAAATGATTTATAGCAAAGGCAATATCTTTTTCTAATTCTGCCTTATCAACAGCTGTATAAGCTCCACAATTTAAAATTATATCAGGTTTTATTTCATTCAATTGGATTTTTAATAAATCCAGATTATCTAAAGTGACCTGATTTCTATTTGCAAAATACCATTCATATTGTGGATAATCAGAAGAAAGCTCTGAGAGTTCTGAACCTAATTGCCCTTTTGCCCCGGTTACTAAAATTTTTCCCATTAAAATAAACTGTTACAATTTTCAATATAAGGTAAAACCTGATCTTTTTCAGAGACAATTGCATCATTTAGATCTATTCCCCAATCAATATTTAAAGATGGATCATCAAATTTGATTCCGCCTTCTGAACCTTTGTTATAAAACTGATCGCATTTATACATCACAGAAGCTGTTTCACTGAGAACAGAAAAACCATGAGCAAATCCCTGAGGAATCAGCAATTGCTTTTTGTTTTCTGCAGAAAGCAATATACTAAATGACTTTCCATAAGTTGGAGAATCTTTTCTTAAATCTATCGCTACATCCATTATTTCACCTTCCAGAACCCTAACCAGTTTTGTTTGTGCAAAAGGCGGGTTTTGATAATGTAAACCACGTAAAGTACCTTTTTTAGAAAAAGACTGGTTATCCTGAACAAATTCAATATTTATTCCTAAATTTTGAAATTTTGTCTTACTATACGATTCAAAAAAATACCCTCTCTCATCGCCAAAAACTGTTGGCTCAGCTATTAATAAATCTTTTATAAATGTTTCTTCAATTTTCATATTTAACTTTTATAATTATTCAACAAGTTATGGATTACCTTTTTTATTCTGTCTTTTTCTTCTTCTGTCAGATGTGAGCCAGAAGGCAGACACAGCCCTCTTTTAAACAAATTTTCTGCTACGTTACCGCCATAATAAGGATATCTTGAAAAAACGGGCTGTAAATGCATTGGTTTCCAAATAGGCCTGCATTCAATATTGGCGTTTTCAAATGCGAGCCTTAAAGTTTCCGGGGTTATGCTTTTATTCTCCTTAATTAAAATTGTACTCAGCCAATAATTCGAAAAAAAAACACCTTTGGTCTGGAATAATTCTATTTCTTTCACATTCTTAAAGATTGCCTTGTAAAAGTGATTCATCTTTATTCTGGAGTCTATATTTTTATCCAAAACCTCCATCTGACCAAGTCCCACTCCGGCACAAATATTACTCATCCTGTAGTTATACCCTATTTCACTGTGTTGATAATGCACAGCTTCATCTTTTGATTGGGTTGCATAAAAAATGGCTTTTTCTTTTGCTTTTTTTGATTTCGAAATTAAGGCCCCTCCTCCTGATGTGGTTATGATTTTATTACCATTAAAAGATAAAATACTAAAAGTTCCTAACGTCCCACATTTCTTCCCTTTGTAGGAACTTCCTAAAGCCTCTGCACTATCCTCAATAACCGGAATTTGATATCGTTCTGCAATTTTATGGATTTCATCAGCTTTGTATGGATTACCATACAAATGGACAGCTATAATCGCTTTAGGCTTTTTTCCTTTTCTTATCCTGTCACAGATTGCAATTTCGAGCTGTTCAGGACATATATTCCAAGTTTCAGGTTCGCTGTCTACGAATACAGGAATTGCTGTCTGATATAAAATTGGATTAGCCGATGCAGAAAACGTTAAACTTTGACAAATTACTTCATCATCAATTCCAACTCCTAATGAAACCAAAGCCAAATGAATTGCTGAAGTCCCTGAGTTCAGTGCTGTTACATGAGATTCAGCACCAAGATAATTTTCTAAAACTTCTTCAAAATCATCTACATTTGGCCCTCCTGAAGTGATCCAATTGTCATCAAGTGCTTTTTGAATATATTTTTGTTCAAAACCACTTTGTTGTGACAGTGACAGAAAAATTCTTTTATTATTCATTAATTTTCCAATAATCTGAAGCATACCTGACATCGTCATCACTAACAGCTGACAATGGCAAAGTAGAAAATGATATTAATTTCGAATCTGTTTCCAATGATTCTATTGCATTGGCATAACCTGGAGGTATATGCACTATTTTACTATCTGAAGCACTAACAATTATAGTTTCAATATTTAAATCTTTTGAAGGATTTTCCCAATTGTCAATTTTTACAAAATGAATTTTAAAAGATCCTTTTACACAATAGAAATTTTTAGCATCTAATTTGTGTCCTTGCCAGGCTCGAATTGGATTTTCATCAGAATTGCTAATAATATAAAATCTTTCGATATTCTTAAAGCTAAAATTATTTACATAAGAAATAGTTCCTCTGTGATCTGAAAAATGTCCACCCTCTACTATTTTTGGCTTCATTAATTTAATTTGATATCTACTTTTTTTAACAAATGAAATTTTAAGCTATATAAAAAAAGTAAAGGAATACTAACAACAAGGAAAATTATTCCATCATGAATTTTTTGATATAGAAAAATGACGAGAATAGAAATAGCCATTTGCGTTAAAGCATAATATAATGCAACCAATCTATGCTGAATTTTATATTCATTACTCAATATTTGATAAAAATGTAATCGATGTGCTTCAAAAATATTTTGCTTTAAGTACAGTCTATGAATAATCGTACACACCGCATCGGTACCATAAACTGCTAAAAACAATAGCCAAACAGTTGAATCTGTTTTCAACATAAGCCTTAAAATCAAATAGATAATCCAAAAAGCAATAGTAATGCTACCTACATCGCCTGCAAAACATCTTGCCTTTTTTCTATAATTAAAAAACAAAAAGACCAAACTGGCAATGATTGCGTATTTTATAAAATCACCTTCTGTAAACAACTGAATCTTTGTATTAACATATAATAGCGAACCCATGACCACTAAAGTATACAACCCTGTAATTCCATTGATTCCGTCCATGAAGTTATAAGCATTCATTAAACCAATTGCAGTTATATAAGCCAATATAATTACTAAAATAGAAACAGTATTAAAAACTCCTAAATCAAAAAAAACTAAAGCAATTGCTATAAAATGAATCACTATTCGGATTTTATTTGATAAACTCTGAATGTCATCCCAAAAACTAACCAAACTAACAAATGTGATTGCAGTGAAGAAGAAATAATAACTTTGAATATTTTGAACAAAATAAAATAATGCGGAAAACCAGAATATGATTCCCCCACCTCTTAATGTGATTTCTTTGTGAGAACTTCTTTCGTTTGGCTTATCTATAATATTGAAATAATTAGCTACTTTAAAATAAAGCAACATTAAAATCATTAAAATAACTCCACATAGTGTATATTCCATTTTATTTTAATTAAAAAAATATATTTTTAACTTGTTAATATTTATCAAGGTTTTCTCTAAATAAATAATTTCTATAAGGTATGAGAGTAGAATTTACACCCTCGGAATCTATTTTAATTGCTCTAAAAAAAGGCAATATATAAAAGCAACAAATAAAACCAATCAACCACAGTTTTCTGTTTTCTATTGATGAACGTATAATTTCAGCAACAAGTATAATTTCAAAAATCCTAAAATAAATATAAAGTCGTGTTAAATCAATAGATTCAGAAAATAGATTTAAAAAAAATATTGAAGATATGTAAACTAATAACAAGTTTTTTTGTTGATCATATTGAAAACCATGTTTTTCATAAAAACTTATAACAATCAATCCCATTAAATTCATCACTATCAACTTCGCCAAAGGAACCGGAACTGTAAATTTATCAGAAACGTAAAATAAATAATGAGAATTTTTAAAAAATAGACTTAACCAATAAATGACACCTATTTGACCTATTAAAAAACTAACCACGATTAACAAATATAATTCACGAGTTTTTATAAAACTTCCAAATTTAAAAACTAAAAAAAAAACGACAAAAGGCAACAAACAACTGTAATGAATCGATATTCCAATTGACATCAATAAAATAAAACTTATATATTTTTTATTTAATAAGTAACTCATAGCGAAAAAAGAAATAGCGACAGACAAAGATTGTCTTATTCCATTCAAAGAAAATATAAATAAAACTGGTATAAAAACAAAAAGCACCAAAGGCAGATTTATTTTGTCTGTGTATTTTTTAATGCCTAGGTAAACTAAAATGTAGTTAAAAAAAGAAAAAAAGAAGAAAAGAAAATGATAATCTAAATTTAAATACCGAAAAACTTTCATAATACCCAGAAATCCAAATTCAAAATTGTCATCTCTACTACCCCTAATGTACCAATCAACATAATTATCATAATCACAACCAATCCTGTCTCGGAATCCTCCAATTAACACCAAAATAGTTAAAAGTATTAAGCTAATAGTTTTTTCAGCATTAGGATATCTATAACTAAAAAGGAGTAAAACTAATACTACAATAACTAATAAAATATAAAAAAACATAAAATATTCTATTTAATCTCTTCTAAAATCTCTTACTTTACCTCATTTATTCTTCAATGCTGAGATTAATTTTGTCAATTACTAAAATTTATCAAATATTTAACATTATTATTGTATGCAAAATGGTAAAATAAGTCATATTAAAAAACAAGGAAAATCATCAATCCGTTAAAAAATCATATTTTTCTTACTATAAATCATCAATATATGCTATGTTTTGAATTATTATGACTGTTTGATTTTTTTTACTTATTTAAAAGAATTAAATGTTTTTATAATACCTTCTTCTACTGATATAGGCAAGGATTTCCCAATCGCTTTTACTATCTTTTGATTACTTACAACATAATTTTCTGTTAACTTTTGCAAACGTTCTGAATTTAATGGTAAACGTAAATAGTCTCCTATCTTAGTAATACCCACAATCCAATAAACAGGAATTGACCAAATATTACTTTTTTTATTTAAGTTAGTTCTCAACAACTTAACCAATATATTTGTAGACAAAGGTTTATCATCCGCTATATGATATATACCTGAAGTTATTGACTCGTTTTCCAACAATTCCTTTATAACAAAACAAAGGTTTTCTATGCTCAAAAAAGAACGTAAATTTTCAAAAGCTCCCAACGGCCAAGGCAATCCTCTTGCGATCATCTTATAAAGTAAATTTAAATTACCTTTATTTCCTGGACCGTGAACCATACAAGGCCTTAGAATATAAATCCTTTTACCCTGAGGTAGTTCCTTACTTAAAATATATTCTTCAGCTTTAAATTTAGCTATTCCATAATGAGTCAAAGGGTGTGCAATTTCGTCTTCCGTTAAAACCCCATCCACTCTGTCGGCAATTGCCTTCACCGTGCTCATAAATATGAACACATTTGCATCCGAAACCAAAAAAGCATCAAATAATTGTTTTGTGAGCTCAAAGATAGAATCATAATAATCTTTTGGATTACCCACTTTTTTTAAATCATGGGCTTTTCCTGCAAGATGAATTATCGCACCAGTGTTCATTATATTAAATTCTTGATTAGGTATGTAACGAATACTCATTGGTTTGATATCACAAGTTGCCCTCAAATAATCTTGAAGATTTCTACCTACAAAGCCTGTTGCTCCTGTTATTACAATATTCATCTCAATTTTATAATCTATTATTTTTTTGATTTTATATTATGCTAAAAAAACATATTCTTTAAATAAAATTAAACATGTCTGAATTTAATTAATGCCGTTATTATTTTTTTGATTGTAAAAATAGTCTCTTAAAAAAATGACTTATTAACTTCCGACATATTCTTCTGTTTTTTAGGTAACAGGAACTTATAACATTTTTTTCGTTTTCTAAATTTTATAGCAGAAAGAGTATTATTTTTTTCAAATATAAAATTACACCTCAGTTTTAAAATAATTAATAAGTTTTAATTGTTCTTCAACAAAAAAAGATCGAGAATACATATGATGGTTTTTGAAACAATTTAAAGATAACTTTTCAAGTACATCTTTATTCAAATTTAAATATTTCAATTTTTCAACAATTTTATCAATGTCATTTGATTTTGAGATAGATTTAAGTAAATATCCATTAAAATTATTTTTTACAACATCTGAATTTCCACGTTCATCAAGAGTTACAACAGGTACACCCATTGATAATGCCTCTACTATACAGACAGGTAATCCTTCTTTTTTACTTGGAAACAAAAAAACATCTGTAATAGCCAAATAATTTTCGACTATTGAACTATAACCTAAATTAAGAATATACTTATTCTTAAATAAATCGATCTCTTCCTTAACTGTAAGCCCTGTTGGATGTATCGGGTCCTTACCTCCAATTAAAAGCAACACTACTTTACCAGGAAATTCTTCAATTAATTTGACAAAACTACGGTAAACCAAATCAAATCCTTTGAACTCAACAAACCTTCCAGTATAAGTAATCACAAACTTACCATCAATATTTAAACTTTGTTTTAAATTTAATTTATCAACTTCAGTAAACCTTTTATTATCGAATTTATTTAAATCGCAACCCACTCCGCAAGAATTATATTTAAATGTATTTTTCTTGAACATACTGCTTACCAATTTAAAATCTTTGCTGTTGATAAGAAATCTTTTATCCAACCTCAAAAAACAGAAAAATTCAACTATAGAAAACATTATTTTTCTAAAACCACTACTAGCATTCATGCCTAATCCATGGAAAGTACCCCAATATTTAATGCTTTTTTTTCTAAAGAGTATTACTGGAAAAATTCCTGTTGTAAAATGTGCATAAACCAAATTTGGATTCACATATGCTATTATGTTTCTAATGGCATAAGCACTTTTAATGAGTTTTGTTATTGAAGTAGATCTTGGTATATTTACTGTATGAAAAGTCAAATTATATTTAGTATAATCAAACTTATCCGCAATATTAATCACATTAGAATCTGAGCAAATGACATGTATTTCATTTTCAAAACTTAACTGAATAGCAATTTCTGCAAGGAAATTATTAAAACTACCGTAATCTGTTATAACAATAAGAACCTTATACATTATATTCATCATTAAAATGACTTATTAATATTTCTGCTGATGATTGCCAAGTCAAATTGCCTATAGCATATTCATATGCTCGTTCATTCATAGAAGCTAATTTAGAATAATCATCTTCATAAATTTTACATATCTTTTTTGAAATCTCTAAATGATTAGCATTCAACACAAATCCAATCCCATCTGGAATTTGCTCGGCTAACGCCCCTTTATTGGTAGCTATAACGGTTCTTTTATTTGCAAATACTACTGGTATAACACCAGACTGACTTGCATCAATATATGGCAACACTACAAAATCATGGTTTTTTATCAATTCTTCAATTTCCTCATCTTTTAACCATCTATTGATAATTTGAATATTCTTAGATAATTCAGAATTTTTTTTCAGATATGGGCTCAGATCTCCTCTACCAGCAATAGTAAGCTGTAAATTAGGCCGGTATCTGATCGAATTAGAAAATGCCTCTAATAGGAGACTTATACCTTTATATTCTTCAATTCTGCCAACAAAAAGGATTTTTTCTAAGAATCCATCATTCAAAATAACGTGTTTATTTGAAAAAAATGCAGCATGTGGAATATAGATAATATCACTCTCTTTTTTGTTATAAAAATCACAAACATATTTTTTAAAAAAAACATTTAACAAAATTATCTTCCTTGCTTTTTTTATTTCAAACTTTTTTACAAGTTCAACAAAAAAATTAGCTTCACCTATATGTTCAATAGGGTCGTGTAAAGTATAATAAATATTGATGTTTTTTAAAAAAAATAATATCCCTGGGTTTAAAAGACTAATCATAGGGATATACAGCACTACTGGATTAAATTTTTTTATGCAATTCGCAATTTTATTCGATTTAAATAAATTTAACAATGCTAATAAAAATTCAATTTTATTTCTGTATGTATTAAAATATACAATTTTAACATTTGTCTTTTTTTCTATTTGAAACCAATCATCGTAATTATCTATAAGCCTCGACAATATAATTTGTAGTTCAACATTAGGTTTTTCGCTTAAAGCTTTAGCCATTTCAAGTGCGTATCTAGGTCCTGCACCTACTTTTCCTAAGAACAAAATAGTAATTTTCATTATTTATTTTCTCATTTCTAATTCATCCTTTATAATCATTAAGCAACCTAATGGATAAATCAGTAATGGTAAAATATTATACTCTAAAAGTTTCCATTTACTTTTGAAGCTTTTATTATTATACCATCCAAATCTCCAAAAATTAATTAACGATTTCAATTTCGTTTTTAAAGGGACTTTTTTATTGTTGTATAGCTCAGCATATATATCCATCGCATAACTACTACTCTTACGTCTGTTCAAAATTATATTCGCTGATAAACCCTCTTGTAAATATTCACATATATATATAGCTTTATCTACAAATAAAAAATCATAATCTTCTGATATTCTATTCCAAACCAATGCTTCAGAACAAAATTTTTCATTTTCATAATCAGGGTATTTGTAATTTCGTAAAATTTCAGTTCTTGTAAACTCTTTAAAATCTACATTATACCCTAAATTATATCTAACATCAAAATAAGAGGTAATTTTTTCTTCAAATGGTAGCTTTTCTCCAACTAAACTTCCATCTTTATATTTCAATCTAAAAACGACACCAGCTAATTTAGAATCAATTGTAGTCAAATATTTCTCCCCTATTTCAATCGCATCATGCTGTAAAATGTCATCGCTATCAACAATAAAGATATATTCTCCAAGAGAGTTATCTCCCGCAATATTTATAGCTCTATGCTTCCCTCCATTATTTACTTTTATATAATTTATTTTCAGAATATTTTCTTTAATAAAATTTTGAACAATTATTGAAGTATCGTCTGTTGAGCCATCATCAACTATCAGCCATTCAAAATTTCTGGAAGTTTGTCTCAAAAGACTTTGGTATAAATCTTGAAGTAAATTAGATCTATTATAAGTTGGAGTAAAAACAGATATTAACATTATAAAAAGAAAGTTTTAATAAACATTAAAATTGTAAATACCAAATTACAAAAGATTACAAAAAAGATAAATATATTTTGTTTTTTAATTAAATCTTTGTCTTTAATAATAGGGTATAATAACAAAAAAGGCATAAATATCCAAGATAGATACGCAAATCTGTTAGTAAAATTAGCATAAATTAATAATACCCAAATACTATTGGTTATTAGATAAGTTTTAAACAAGATCTCATAAAATTTACTATTAAACTCTTTTTTAAAAACATAATAATAACCTAATACTATAGGAATAGCACTATAAATTATAAAATCAATCCTAAAAACTCCTCCCTCATTACTTGTTTCTGACATATATTGAGAAATCCTATCATCAGAATTGTTACTTGACATAAAAGATAGATTTGAATTTATAAAATCTAATATCCTCTGCCCTATAAGTAATGATATAAAAACGCTTGCTATCCAGCATTTTATGTACCCCCTAACACTTCCAAATGAATAAGCTAAAAAATAAGCAAGTAGTGGCAATAAAAAGGATTTATGCATAATTATGCTCAAAGCAAAAAAAATGAATTTTATAGACTTATTTTTTGTTGTAAATGCATATAAAAAAAAAGAACTTGCAAGACCTGTTCTTATTCCATTTACACCGTAATTCCAAAATGACATGCTACTTATTACAACAACAAACTGAAAAAAAACATTAGACTCTAAAATATTTCTAACTGCTAAATATTGTAAGAAAACATATAAAAAAGCTGTCATGAGATAAAATTGAACAATATTTAATCCCATAATTTCGTTACATAAAAACATATAATAATAATAACCTACGTCTTTAAATTGATCAAGAAATGTAAAATTATTATAGTACTCCGTATATCTAATAGTATCTCCAAAATATATCTCTTGATCATAAGGATCTCTAAATCCAATAAATAAAATTGTTATCATTAAAAATACAATAACACCATATCTTCCAATAATTTTAGGGTAATTATTGAAACTAGCTATTTCTATTAAGGGTAAAGTAAATAAAAGTGAGAATATTAATAGAAGTAAATAATAAATAGGAGTATATAGTTCGTTTGGAATCATAAATATTTAGAAGTTAAACGAAAATGGACGCTTATTAAATTTAATAATACTTTTTTTTGAATTTCCAACAATTAACAAATGATTTTCAATTCCCTTGTTTAAGTTTTTATAATAATATAGAATTAATTTAATCCTTTGTGAAGTTCTTAATTAACATTTACTTTTTTTATAATTTCAAAAAGAAAACATTGCTTACTAAACACTTGTACTGATCTATTAAAAACCTTCATTACATCAAAGACTAATTATTTGTTATTATAAAAAGATAATAATCCAATTTTTTCAAAAACATCACTAAAACCATTTATATTGGCATATTGAATGTTTTTTTTATTAAAATTACTTTTAAGAGTTTTTATTGATTTTTGTAAGATTAACGAAAATGAATAAAAGATTATAAACATCCAAAATACAAAAAAATTAACTTTTCTTTCAATTCTAAATTCTTCAGATTTTTTAATTGAAAATTTAAAAATATAATTCCTATTCATTATAATTGTCTGGGATATAAGAGGATAAAAATTAAAATGTTTTTTTAAATCATCTCTTTTTATTGACGTCAAAGCGTGTAATCCGCTGTCGCCCCATGTTGTAGAAACACTATAGATTTTTGGAACCAAGCTATCCCATATATAATTATCTTTTCTATTTTTTAAATGTGGCATTTTATCTAAGGCGCCACAATGGTTACCTAAAATCTGAGCAGAAGTAGTACTTGCAGGACAAACCCCTGCAATTGTAATTGGATAATTTAAAACACAATGGTTTTTAAGAATTAATGACAAACACACCGCTGAAAATATATCTGGACTCAAGGCACCATAATAATTACCAGTCGTTTCCTTAATTTTATCCATGATACTTTTTTTGATAATCCCATGATAGGATTTAGGAACATTATAAAAAAAATAATTAACTAACCCATTTTTCAAAAGTTTAATCAATTCTTTTTTTGGATCAACTAAATGATAAGAATCATTAATTTTAGGAATCTTGATTAAACCATTAGGAAAATTAGGATGGGCTCCAGGCCATAAAAATGTAAATGTATCTTTACTGCAGACAGATTCAATATTGTTTTCTTTTATCCAGTGAACCAATTCTATAATCTTTGGATGTACTGAATCATCATCGCCTATTAAAATAACATATTCGCCTGAAGCTAATTCCATAGCATAATTAAAGTTATCTATAGAACTTATAGCTGAATTATTATAACGATATACTATGTTTTTATTACATATAGAATCTACAAAAGCTTCTACTTGTCTTGTATCACTATTATCAGAAATAGCTATTTGAATCAGATCGGATTTAAAAGATAAAATTGATTTGATAGTTTCTATACAATAAAACTCTCTATTTTTTGTAGCTATTACTATAGATAGCAAAGCTGTTGACGAATTAGCCATTATTATTATTTTATTTGAGAACTAAAACTTATTAATTTTTCCTGATGGTTAATTTTATTATAAACTACAACATTTAAAATAAGAGATATGCTTCCAATTAAACACATGTCAATAATAAACCAATATCTACCAACCAAACCATTAGTTGAAAAATAAATAACCGTTACAGTAACTATTGTAATAAAAGTTGGAATAAGCACATCATAGAATAACCATTTTAAAAATTGATTTGGTAAAAACTTATGAATTATAACATTACTCATAATTGCCAGAGAAATGAAATTTACCAAAATCCAAGGAAAACTTGCTCCAACCATTCCGTATTTATCAACACTAAAAACTATTAAAGGAATAATAACAAACAATCCAAAAAAACCAAGTGTAATATTTGTTTTTGTATGGCCATTTGCTAATGATATGTAATAAGGAATTAATTGTAGACATAAAAAAAATCCTCCAATAACCAAAATCTTAACCGTAGTATTAACTGCATTTGCAATTATTACATCGCCAGTCCATAAAGTAACTAATGGAATAGAATACAAAAAGACACATGCTACGATTGGAGCAGAAATCATAGTAATTATAAAGGCAAACTTATGAAAATAAGCTATTTTTCCTATAATATTTTTAGTTGAAACTAACTTAGAAAAAACAGGAAATATTGCAATAATAATAGGTGTAGAGACTAACAATGGTATTTGTGATATAGTAGTCGCTAAAGAATAATAACCAAAAGACTTTAAATCCAAAATTTTACTAGTTACCAATTTATCAATTTGAATATTAATTGCTGATATAAACGCAATCACCATCATTCCTAATGCAAATTTCCAAATAGTATTAAGCAACTCTTTAGAAAAAACAGTTTTAGAATCTGTTTTTAATTCATTCCAGAGATTTACTCTAAAAACAATTAGTAAAACTAAATTACAAACAATTTGCCATATGAAATAAACCTTCAGAGAAGGAAGCAACAATAATGGAAAAATAACAACTCCCGATCTAAACAGACTCCAAATTATATTTATTTTATTTACTAAAACTTGCTTTTGTAGTCCCATCAAACCACCTTGATATAGAGTCGAAAACAACTGCAATCCAATCCCTACACCTATTAACTTAATCAAGTTAGAGACTTCAATAGGCGTATAAAGGTCAGATTTTAAAAAATTATGCCCAATATAGTCTGAAAACAGAAAAATAAATAGCACTACCAATGTACATATTCCCAGATAAATTCTCTGGAAAGTAAATAATAAATTTGCTTTATTTTCTATAGTATTCTCTTTAGCCAGTTCTCTATTAAGGGTTACTGTCAAACCAGAATCAGCAAAAGCAAAAAGACCTAAAATAACAGCATAAAAATTTATAATCGCATACGATTGTATTCCAAGAATTTCTATATAAAATCTGATAAAAATAAAAATGGAGGCAAAGCTCCATAATTTACCTATATAATTGGCTGCTATGTTTTTATTGACTGTACTCATGTTAAAATTAATCTGGATATAATTAAAAGTCACGATATTTATAAATCGAGAAATAAAATAATTTGATAAAAAGAGTGAGTCATAAAACATAACATAAAGATAGATTTAAAAATAACCTTTTAAAATCTACTACTTTATCCTTAGACAAAGTTTTTTTTAAACTATTTAAATAAAAGTATAATGCCAAACTTAAACAAATTTATTATTTCTTATGCTTTTAAAAATTTCTCCCTTTGTAAGCAACACATTCAATATTGTCATCAATGTTATAGAACATTACATTCACATTTTTCAAATTTTCAGAAATGATTTTATTTTTAGGAACCAATTTCCATCCAAATTTGTTATAAAAATCAACTAAATTGTCCTTACAAAACAAAATTCCTTTAAAATTGTTTTGATCTAAATACTTTTGCATCCCAACTAATAGTTCTTTACCATACCCTAATCCTTTTTCTAAAGAACATACATTTCCAATTCCTAAAAAAAAATGTCCTTCATTATTCAAAATCACCTCTGCATGAATTAAATTTAAATAACCTATAAGAATCTCATTTTGAAACATCAGTACATGAATATCTTCTCCGTTAATATTGTTGTTAATCCATCTTTTATGCTCTTCCTCTGAATAATCCCAATGCTTTTTCTTTAAGTTAACAATACTTTTTAAATTTTGCTCAGTTAATTGAGATTGTGTACAAAAATTGAATTTCATATATCAGTAATATTTAACCACCAACCACTAGGAATTGCAACAAATTGATCCATAAATTGGTTAACACCTCTTAAAGAGTTTTTATCTTGAAAAATCGAGTAAAGATTATTGTTAATATGTACTCCAGTTGCATAAAAGCCATTTTTTTTGAAATTTTGAATAGCTTCAGGTTTATTTTTACATAAAGTACCATAAACCCAATAATTAGGAATTGTATTTGCTGTTAATTTCAATGAATAAATTGTATCACACTCTGCTATTTTTTTATTCCAAGTTTCAGCATTATTTTTCTGCAGGGTCAATAACTTTTCAATTTCATCCATCTGTTTTGCTCCAATGAAAGAATTTAATTCACTCATCAAACCTGCATAACCCTCTAGTTTAATATCACAAACAGGATTTATTTCTCCATTAATTGTTCTAAAATTTTTTCTATCAATACCATAATCTCTTATTAATAAGGCTTTTTCATAAAGCTCCTTGTCTTTAAAAACGATTGCACCTCCATCTATTGTATTAGGCAATCTAACCGTTTGAAAAGAAAAAACAGTAACATCTGTTCCCACATTTCCCAATTTATTGCCTTTGTACTGAGAAGCAAAAGCTTCGATACCATCATCAACCACAGGTATACCGAACTCCTTACCAATTGAATTAATTGCATCTATATCTCCCAAATAACCACAAAAATGATTGTGAAAAATAGCTTTAGTATTTTTTGTAATTTTAGATTTGAGATCGTCTGGACACATACTACCTGTTTTTGGATCAACATCCACCCATACTACTTTTAATCCTTTTACCGCGAAAGGCTGATTGGAAGCCAAACAACTTACTGGACTAGCAATAACCTCATCACCAAATTGCAAACCAAATGTTGACAAAACAATTAGCATAGCAACATTATAGGAACTAATTGAAAGTAAATATTCACACCCAATAAAAACTTTCAATTGCTCCTCAAACTTTCTTCCATATTTCCCATAACTTAATTGTCCAGAATAAAGTATTTCATTTATTTCAGAATCAATAAATTTGGGCATGTAAGGTTTATAAATAGGAACCATTACCAACCTCGTTTTATTAAAGTTACCATTCTTTCCTTATCTTCATCAGTAACCCACCATCCACAAGGAATGTGCACCATCTTGCTATAAAACAAATCTAAATTGGGTAGTTTCGTTCGGTAATCGTTTAAATAAGTATGTAAGTCATTTCGTTTATGAAGTTCAGATGCCATTATACCATTTTCTGCCATCATTTTTATAAATCCATTTCGATCTTCAACTTTTAAGGTGTACAACCAATATGAAGGCTCTGAATTTGGGTAATATTCAACTAACTCAACTCCCTTTATACCTTTTAAATGTTCATCAAAAAATTTTCCATTATAAATGTATTTTTGAACTAAATTTTCAATATTTTCTAATTGAATAATTCCAATAGTCGCATTTACATTATTCATATGATATTTATACCCCTGAAAAGTAATATTATTATCCATACGAGTTAATTTCTTATCCAATCCAAACCATCTTATTAGTTTTCCCTGCTCGTATAGGTCATCATCCAAAATTTGAAGTGCTCCTCCGTCAATTGTTGTCAAATGTTTAATCCCCTGAAACGAATATACTGTAAAGGGAAAATGATTTCCAGTTTTTTTACCTTTATATTTTGCACCAAGAGCATGTGCAGCATCTTCTATTACAGGAATATTATATTTTGTAGACAATTCTTGAATTCTTTCTACATCAACTGGAATCCCTGCATAATCAACTACAATAATAGCTTTTGTTTTTCGATTAATTGCTTTTTCTATTGAATCTGCAGAAATATTACCTGTATTATAATCTATATCCGCCCATCTTACTTTGGCCCCTACCATTTTTATTGCCACATTTGTTGGCTCGGCTGTTAAAGCGGTACTAATAACTTCATCCCCTTCTTTTACTCCTGTTAAAATTAAAGCTATATGTAATGCTGCGGTGCCGGAATTTAATGATAAGGTGTTACCGCCACCTATATACTCTTCAAATTTTCTTTCAAATTCTTCTACTACATCTCCTTGAGCAACATAACCACTATACAAAACTTGTTCGAGCCTTGGCATTAAAATTTCACGGTCTGGTATACTTGTTTTTACTAATGGTAGCATAAATATAAAATTATTGATTATGAGAGGCTAATTCATCTTGAACATAATCTAGTGTAAGAAGCAATTTTTTCAGTTCTTCTACACTTAGTCTCGTTGTATTATCTGAGTTATATTCTCCACTGACTAACTTTGGACCATCCTCTTGAACATACTTTGTATAATTCAAATCTCTGAAATCTGCAGGAATCCTATAAAAGTTTCCTAAATCGTCAGCCTTTGCCATTTCTTCTTTGGCACATAAAGTCTCATACATTTTTTCAGAATGACGTTCTCCTATAATTTTAATCTCATTTTCTGCACTAAACAATTCCTTTAAAGCCTGTGCTAAATCTTCAATCGTTGAAGCTGGTGATTTTTGTACAAAAATATCTCCTGGATTTCCCTTCAAAAAAGCAAACATTACTAAATCCACAGAATCATTCAAGGACATCATAAATCTTGTCATCTTTGGATTAGTAATCGTTAACGGTTTACCTTCTTTTATTTGCTTTACAAATAAAGGTATTATTGAACCTCGAGAACACATTACATTACCATAACGAGTTGCTGTATAGATTGCATCTATATTTTTTACTCTTAAATCTCTTGCTTTAGAAACTGCTAATTTTTCCATAAAAGCCTTTGAAATTCCCATAGCGTTAATAGGATAAACTGCTTTATCCGTACTAAGTACGACTAATCTTTCAATATTATTTCGAGCTGCTGCTTCTAATACATTTTCAGCTCCAATTATATTAGTTTGAACTGCCTGCATTGGATAAAATTCACAAGAAGGCACTTGCTTTAATGCTGCAGCATGGAAAACAAAATTTACTCCATTCATAGCTGCATTGATACTATTAAAGTCTCTAATATCGCCAATAACAAAATTTAACTTGTCATTTTTGTAATGAATACGCATGTCTTCTTGCTTTTTCTCATCTCTAGAAAATATTCGTATTTCTTTTAAATCAGAGTTTAAAAACCCTTTTAACATTGCATTACCGAAAGAACCTGTACCGCCTGTAATTAATAATATTTTATCTTTGAACATAATTGAAATTTACCTTTATAAAACTTATTTAATTTTTTTATTTCTTTAACCTCTCATGAGCTTCAAACTCCAAAATAGATGATTTTAATTTAAAATAATTCAATTACTTTACTTAATCGGTTATGCGTGTCCATTATGAATGACCTTAGTCATTAGGTTTTTACTTTTGCCTCTATTATAATTTTTTAGATAAGTCGATAATTAAAAACAAAAAACATTTTTACGATGTTAACATTCTCCATATTCTTTTTATTATAAAAAAAAATATCACAAAAAAATCAGTCAATATACCTCCCAATAATACCCCTTTGACCTTACCAAATCTCTCTTTTGGCAATGGCAAAATTGGCCGATCGATAACCTGTATCAAAGGTGTATCTTTTCGCAAGGTAACTTTTGCTAATTCAGATTGCTTAACTAATTCTGTAAGTATGGCAGTATTAGCCTGAACATCGACCTGTCTCCTTGCAGAAGGAGCTCTGCGCACATTCAGAGCTGGATTCAAATTAAAAGTATTATCATTCGCAACAGCTACTCCCGTAATTGCTGTATTTAATGCTGTACGAACAGAATCCACCTGATGTTCTAAAATTTCCATATTCATACGAGCTTTTTTGCTTTTTGTATCAACATAAAATTCACCAACCTGTCTAGCAAGAGCTTCACAAAAATAGAGTGAAAATAATTCATTATCAGAACTTACATCCATTGAAATAATTGCTATCTTTTTATCTTTTTGAGCTACGGACAAAGAACCCTTAGACAAATTTTGATATATTATCCCCAATATACTATCATGTACTCTGGTAAAGTAATTACGATTAGCGGTAGGCAAAAACTGAATATTCTTAAATTTCGGATTATCATTCCATTTACTTCTCCATTTATTATTTTGAATATACATTTCGGCCAAAGAAATCACTTTCCCATTTACATTTACTGGAGTAAGCAGTGTCTTTTCAA
Source organism: Flavobacterium flavigenum (assembly GCF_027111255.2). Classification (NCBI taxonomy): domain Bacteria; kingdom Pseudomonadati; phylum Bacteroidota; class Flavobacteriia; order Flavobacteriales; family Flavobacteriaceae; genus Flavobacterium; species Flavobacterium flavigenum. The sequence goes on from NZ_CP114285.2 coordinate 2,245,872, forward strand.
CCATTGTACGAGATTTAAAGAGCTCAGTCAGGTTAGAACTTGTAAATATGCTTCCTCCACCTCCACCAAGATCAAACCCAAAAGAACTGGCCAAGCCCAAGGCGCCTCCCAGACCTCCTCCAGATTTTTCATCTTCCAATGCAAATGTCAAAGTCGCTGTATAAATTGGTTTTTTTGAAAAAGAATAAGCTAAACCTAGCCCTCCTCCAATAAAACCTGCAATTAAAATAATTTTCCATTGAGACAATAAATAATCCCACCATTCTTTTCCCTTTTGGATTAATTCTTTCAATGAAATTTCGTCGTTGCTAACTGACTGATTATTCATATTAATTTTATTTAAAAGCTGTTACAATTAATAATGCCAGACTAGTTAAGACGCTACCAATACTTACCCATTCTCCAGTACTCATTTTCTTAGTTTCCGGTTTTTCGGGAACAACAATCTGGGAATCCGGCGTAACATTAGGATAGGATCTAAAGAATAAAAACGAACCTGTTACTGCTGCTTTTCCATTTGGATAGATAATATAAGCTTTTTTCTTCCAGCCCTTACTATCAACACCTCCAACTGAATTTATATAGTACCTGAACCCCTTTCCCTTTCTGTATGGAATCTCCGAAGAGAGTAAAACGCTTCCTGTAACTTTCACTCCCTCGTTAAAAGTAGTAACTTCTATCTCATCTTCTGGAAATAAGGTAACATTAGAATAATGTCGTTTATCTTTCACTATTTTATTCCAATCTAAAGGAATAGTTACGTATTTTAATTCTTCTTTTAATTTCTTAGTGAGGTTCTCTTTTACAGTATCTGATTTAGACAAATTAAGGTCAACTCTTTTTAAATCATCTATTTGTTCTTGCTTAATAGGTCTCTTAATTTTCAATCCTTCTAAATTAGCTACAGATGTTAAGCCGCCTGCACGCATTATTATGTTATAAACAGACTCTTTTTTATTTGCTAATACGTATTTCCCCGGATAAGCAACTGCTCCACTAATGGTAACCATTTGTGGCTTTTCAAAAACCGCCATTCTTCTGATATTTATTACATCAAACGGTTTTAAAACAAAGTTTTTTACCTGCTCATTATTATCAGCTGTAATTTCTAATTCTACTAATTCTACACGTTTCGGATTAGCATCATCAATTTCATCGGATTTTATCATCCTTGCAATTTCTACTCTTTTTGAAGCAGAGCCAGTTAAACCACCAACCTGAGCAACTAAATCATTTAATGTTAAATTTTCATAGTATTCATATTCTCCTGGATTCTTTACTTCTCCATCAATAGTAACTTTGTATTCTTCCCTAAAATCCAGAATTGAATATACGGTAACTTCGTCTTCTCTTTTTAATTCTATATCAGCATTTAAATCTCCTGATAAAGCGTCTTCTAAATTAACATTTACTATTTCTGTTGTTAAATCAGATTTTAAACGAATAATTCTGGCTCTTTTAGTATAAGCATCTTCTTTAAGCCCTTCTGCCCTTGCAATAAGATCTGAAATCCTCATTCCATCATTATAAGAATAATAATCTGGTCTAAAAACGGCTCCTTCTATTTTAATACGGTTTTCAAAACGGTTCAAAATTTTAGTGACTCTAAAAACATCTCCCGATTTAGGTAGATATGTAGAAAACTCGCTTTCATTAATATCATGAACCTTAAACTCTTTTCCTGTTTTTTGCAAAACATTTACTGAAGCTGTGTAGGCAAACTCATTGAAACCGGAAGTAAAACTCAATAAATCAGTAAATGTTTCTCCCTTTTTCATTTCGAATATACCTGGACGTTTAACTTCGCCTTCAACTACAACTCTTTGGCTATATGCAGGAATTCTTATTACATCATTATCTTTCAGGCTTACATTATCTGATTGATCTCCTTTGACTAAAAACTTATAGATATCGATGTTTTTATAAACCTTGTTATTTCGGATCAATTCGATATTTCTATAACTGCCATTTTTATCTGGACCACCAGCTAAATGCAATGCATTGTAAACAGAAGCGAGAGAGGAAATAGAGTAATTACCAGGTTGCTTACCTCCAACAATCGTCACTTTAATAGTTCTTATATCACTTAAAGTGACACTAACGTGAGATTGTCCAGATCGAACCGTACTATAAACCCTTGCAATTGCAGCTTTTATTTTTTGTGAGGCAGCTTCAATTGACATTCCTGTTACTGCAATTTGCCCAACATTCTGAATTGAAATTTTACCTTCAAAATTTACTGGTACAGTATCATCAAATTGCTGAACGCCATAAACGCTTACTTCCAATTTATCACCCGGACCCAGAACATAATTGACTGGTGTTGCCATTTTTAAATCTGGCTCGAAATTTAAAGTCGGATTATCAAATAGTTCTGATCCGAAAATCAAAGCGTTTAGTGAATCTTTGATTTTTTCGTTTTTGATTTTTTCCTGATTTCTTCCAAACTCCGAATTTTTATCCGGATCTTTTAATTTATCATTACTTTTTGTATCCTTGCTATTTTTATCCTTCTCTCCAGAGTTTTTTTTCTCATATGCTGTAATTCGAGTTCTTAACTTATCAAATTCAGCCTGACTCATTCCTTTTGACAAAGCCATAGGTTCCGCATCATTAATTGTAGCATTATTGGCCTTTAATTGAGAAATTATCTTAGCTATTTCATCATCAGACAAATAATCTACTTTTACTGTGCTTAAATCTTTCGACTTCATTATATCCTGGGCATTTGCGTTATAGGATAATAGTAAAGCAAAAAACAGGGTAAGAACGTATGTTATTTTTTTCATATTTAAATAATAATTAAACTTAAGTATTGTTTAAAAATTCTATTTTGTTTGTGAATATTGTTTTTCATAATACTCTTTATAGGAACCAGAAGTAACGTTTTTTAACCATTCTTCATTATTCAAATACCAATTAATAGTTCTTTCCAATCCCTCTTCAAAAGTTACAGAGGGCTTCCATCCAAGTTCTTTATTGATTTTAGAGGCATCAATTGCATAACGCAAATCATGACCCGGCCTATCTTTTACATACGTAATTAATTCTTCAGATTTACCTTTTTCCCTTCCTAATTTTTCATCCATAATCTGGCATAATAATTTAACCAAATCAATATTTTTCCACTCATTAAAACCTCCGATATTATACGTTTCGTGATTTTTTCCTTCATGAAAAACTAAATCAATTGCAATAGCATGATCCTCTACAAAGAGCCAGTCACGAGTATAATTTCCATCTCCATAAACAGGCAATGGTTTATTATTAATAATATTATTGATAAAAAGAGGTATTAGTTTTTCAGGGAAGTGATATGACCCATAATTATTTGAACAGTTTGTTAAAACATAAGGCAAGCCATATGTTTCTCCATAAGCCCTTACAAAATGGTCTGAACTTGCTTTTGACGCTGAATATGGAGAATTAGGGTCATACGCAGTAGTTTCAGTAAAAAGTCCTTCATTCCCTAGAGAACCATAGACTTCATCTGTACTTATATGATAAAATCTTTTTCCCTCAAAATTTTCTCTCCATTGTTTTTTTGCCGCATTAAGCAAGTTCATTGTGCCGATAACATTTGTTTTTACAAATGCCAATGGATCTTCGATTGATCTGTCAACATGAGATTCTGCCGCCAAGTGAAGTACGCCTTCAAAATTATGAATTGAAAAAAGTTCATTAATAAAAACTTCATCAACAATATCACCTTTTATAAAATTATAATTAGGTTTGTTTTCTATATCTTTAATGTTTTCCAGATTCCCGGCATAAGTTAAAGCATCTAAATTGTAAATTTGATATTCTGGATATTTATTTACAAAACGTCTGACCACATGTGAACCAATAAATCCAGCACCACCTGTTATAAGAATCTTTTTCATTTTGAATCTAATTTTTTAATTTAATAATTTAGAATTTTGTCTTTCTAATTCGGTATATATATCTTTTACATCCTGAGAATTTTCCTTTTGTAAAATTAAATTAGCCGTATCTGTATAAACAAAAATTATATTTTTTAATCCCAGGAAAGTAGTATGCTTATCACTGCCTATAACCATATTACCATCTTTATCAACTGGATGTCCTTTAGAAACCAAATAATCATAAACTGATTCAAACGAACCTAAATCTGACCAGGAGAATGATGCCGGAACAACTTTAATTTTTTTGCTACGTTCCATGACAGCATAATCTATACTAATTGATGGAATTTCCAGAGATGCATCTAAATCTAAAAAACCTTCTCTATTTGATTCCCAAACTACTTTGGATTTTTCAAATACGTCAGGCTGAAATTGTTTTAATTCATCCAAAAGTACACTAGCTTTAAAGCAAAACATTCCACTATTCCATAAAAAATTACCTTTTGCAATAAAATCTTTAGCAGTTGTTTCATTTGGTTTTTCTCTAAATGAAATCACTTTATCCCCTTTTGACTCAATATATCCGTAACCCGTTTCTGGTTTGGTTGGAATGATACCAAAAGTTACAACAAAACCTTCCTTAGCTTTTAAAATCGCCTGATTTATGGCATTAGTATAATCCTCCATTTTATCAATAATATGATCTGACGGAGTGACTATTAATATATCATCCGGATTCGAGGCAAAAGCTGCAAATGCAATTGCTGCAGCAGTATTTCTGGGAGTAGCTTCAACTATATTGATATATGAAGTTTTAGATTTGTCCATTACCTTACCGCTTAAATGATGATTCCCAACATTCCCAACCACCATTACCTTATTTGCTAAGTAACTATTTCGTTCAACAGTCATTTCAAATAAAGATTTTCCTTCAAATATTTCCAAATATTGTTTAGGCTGGCTTTTACGGGAAAGAGGCCATAATCTGCTACCTACACCTCCGGTTAGAATAACATGTGTAATTAAATTATTTTCGTCCATATTTTATCTAAATAAAAAAGAGTTCAAAACTATAATCTATTATCTGCTATAGTTCCTAAAACTCCTTTTACATCATATATTAAACCATTTGCTTTTTGAATTTCCAGAAAATTTATCTTTAAAAATTCTGAATGTGCAACTCCTAAAACTATAGCATCAAATTTGTACTTTGGTAAAACATTGGTAGTCTTTAGTCCGTATTCTTTTTCAACCTCTTCAGTATTTGCTAAGGGATCATATATTGTAACGGAAATTCCATATTCTTTTAATGCTCTTATAACGTCAACAATTTTAGTATTTCGAACATCCGGACAGTTCTCTTTAAAAGTAATTCCTAACATCAACAGTTCAGCATGATTTACTGAAATACCTTTTTTTATCATTAATTTTACTACCTGGGATGCTATGTATTCGCCCATACTGTCATTTAAACGGCGTCCTGCCAAAATTATTTCAGGATGATATCCAAATTCTTGTGCACGCTGAGCCAAATAATAAGGGTCAACACCTATGCAATGCCCCCCAACTAAACCTGGCTTAAAAGGAAGGAAATTCCATTTTGTAGCAGCAGCAGCTAAAACTTCTTGTGTATCGATATTCATCAGGTTGAATATTTTTGCAAGTTCATTAACAAAAGCGATATTAATATCCCGCTGTGAATTTTCAATGACCTTCGCTGCTTCAGCAACCTTTATTGTTGGAGCAAGATAAGTTCCGGCAGTAATAACAGATTTATAAAGTGCATCTACTTTTAAACCTATCTCGGGTGTGGATCCGGCAGTTATTTTCAAAATTTTCTCTACAGTGTGTTCTTTATCACCAGGATTAATTCTCTCTGGCGAATATCCTGCAAAAAAGTCCTCATTGAATTTTAACCCTGATACTTTTTCTAAAACAGGAACACATTGCTCCTCTGTCACACCAGGATACACTGTTGATTCATATATAACAATATCACCTTGCTTTAATACCTTACCTACTGCCTCACTGGCTTTATACAAAGGTGTTAAATCAGGACGATTATTTTTATCTACCGGAGTTGGAACCGTTATTATAAAACAATTACAATCTGAAATATTTTTTAAATCTGAAGTGCAATATAGTCCCTTTTTTTCGCTTAAGTTATTAACTAATACATCACATAAAATAGCATTATCAACTTCTAATGTAGTATCTATACCTTGTTTTAAATTTACAACTCTTGATTCATTAATATCAAATCCAGCTACAGGATATTTTGTAGCAAATAAACGTGCCAAAGGTAAACCTACATAACCTAATCCTATAACGGCTATTTTCATGTTATTATTCATATTTTTCCTTAATTTCGTTTATCACATTGCACGGCTTCGCTATTCACAGTCACATTTAATGACATGAATCTTGCAGAATTCAATTTCAGCAAATATAGTACAATAACTCAATTTTATCAACCTAGAAATTGTCTTATAGTTAATCAAAAAATAAAATGAAACCTAAATACCTATAAGTCAACAATCAAAAAAAACAAAAAACAAAAAAAAAGCAAAAACAACTAAATAAGTTATTTCTGCTTTTTTTAAACTTTGCGTCAATCAAACAACTCCAAAAAACCTTTAAATAAATAATTTTTCTTTTTTGATCATAAAACTTCTTTTTTGTATTTAATCTTTAATACACATCCTAAAGATTCTAAAACTAGAATATAATGAGTATTTGTTACTTCCTGAACTACAGCATCCTGATTACTAAAAACTCCTGTTTCTAATTTTATTTTATCCCCTTTTTTATAGGGCACCAAACAAACATCTGAAATATTGGTATCTGAAAGGCTTTTTTTGATAGCTGTAATTTCTTCATTTCGAACAATTGCCGCTTTGCCTAACCAAAATAAATAACGGACAACTCCTGCAACTTGAAAAACAGAATTCCTGTCTTTATCTGGCAATTGAACAAAAACATAAGAATTAAAAAGAGGAATTTCGACTTTTTTCTTTCTGTCTGACCATTGCTTTATCTGAGTAATTAAAGGACAGTAGCATTCTATACCTATTTCGTTAAGTTTTTCTGCTACTTTTTTTTCCCATTTAGGTTTCGTATAAACTACATACCAATTCATCCGATTAACTTATTAAGAACCTATTCCATTGTAAACAAAACCAATAGTCTTTAATTCATTTGCATTTAATATATTTCTTCCGTCAAAAACAAAAGCAGGCTTTTGCATGTAATCATATATTTTTTGCCAATCATATGTGGTAAATTCATCCCATTCAGTAAGAATCGCAATTGCATGTGCTTCCTTGCATGCTTCATAAGCGTCTTCAAATGTTAGAATAGCATCTGCATTTTCTGAAGATTTCCTTGTATCTAAATAATCTAAGTCACTTAAAATTTTATTCTTCGGCACCTTTGGATCATAAACTGAGATTTTAGCCTGTTCATTAATCAAATCATCAGCAACATATATTGCAGCAGATTCACGAGTGTCATTTGTATCTTTTTTAAATGCCCAGCCTAAAAAAGTTATCTTTTTATCAGCGACAGTATTGTATAAAGTCTGAACAATTTTATTTGAAAATCTTCTTTTTTGATAATCATTCATAATGATCACCTGTTCCCAGTAATCAGCAACTTCGTTTAATCCATAAGATTTAGCTATATAAACCAAATTTAAAATATCTTTTTGAAAACAAGAACCTCCAAATCCGACTGAAGCCTTTAAAAATTTAGCACCAATACGACTATCCATTCCTATAGCACGAGCTACTTCATTTACATCTGCACCAGTTTTCTCACACAGTTCAGACATTGCATTAATTGACGAAATCCGTTGAGCTAAAAAAGCATTTGCTGTAAGTTTAGACAATTCAGAGGACCAAACATTTGTTGTTAAAATTTTATCCCGGCTTACCCAATTTGCATAAACATCAACTAAAGCATTAATCGCATCATCTCCTTCTGGAGTTGAATCCCCTCCTATAAGAATTCTATCGGGATTTAATAAATCAGCAACGGCAGTTCCTTCTGCCAAAAATTCGGGATTAGAAAGAATTTGGAATTGTACACCATTTCCAGTACTATCTAAAATGCTTTTTATAGCTTCTGCAGTACGAACGGGCAAAGTTGATTTTTCGACAACTATTTTATTATTTTTAGAAACTCTGGCTATTTGCCTTGCACATAATTCTATATATTTCAGATCAGCAGCCATTCCTTTACCTTTTCCATAAGTTTTGGTTGGCGTATTCACTGATATAAAAACAACCTCTGCTTCATCTATAGCCTTATCTACATCAGTAGAAAAGAAGAGATTTCTACCTCTAGCTTCAGCTACAATTTTAGAAAGACCCGGCTCATAAATTGGAATATTATCTGTATTTGGATCACTCCAGTCTTTAATTCTCTGTTCATTCAAATCAACAACAGTTACTTGAATATGTGGGCATTTTTGCGCAATTACTGCCATCGTAGGACCTCCTACATAACCTGCACCGATGCAACAAATTTTTGTGATTTTCATATTTTTTTATGTATTCCTTTATTTTAAATTATCCCAATACCAATTAACTGCTTCTTTTAATCCCTCTTCAAGTGAATATTCAGGATTATATCCTAAAATTATTTTTGCTTTTTCTATACTTGCTAACGAATGTGGAATGTCTCCAACTCGGTTTTCACCATAAACAATTGCAACATCTGCTATTTTTGAATCAAATTCTCCTAAATATTTTTTCAAATATCCAACTAAATCGTTCAAAGTATTTCTTTCTCCAAATGCTGTATTATAAACAGTATTAATTGCCTTAGGATTTTTAGACGAAATTGCTAAATCATTCATCTGAATTACATTATCAATATAAGTAAAATCTCTTGAATAATTCCCATCACCATTAATTACAGGGCTTTCATAATTCATTAATTGCATTACAAATTTAGGAATTACTGCAGCATAAGCACCTTTTGGATCTTGTCTTCTTCCAAAAACATTAAAATAACGCAAACCAATTGTTTCGAATCCGTATGTTTTACTAAAAATTTCAGCATATAGTTCATTTATATATTTAGTGATTGCGTAAGGGGACAATGGCTTGCCGATTACATCTTCTACTTTAGGCATTTCTTCAGAGTCTCCATAAGTAGAAGAACTTGCTGCATAGACAAATCGTTTTACTTTAGCATCACGTGCAGCAACCAACATATTCAGAAAACCCGAAACATTTACTTCATTAGTAGTAATTGGATCATTTATGGACCTTGGTACAGAACCCAATGCTGCCTGATGCAATACATAATCTACTCCCTGAACTGCTAAATTACAATCAGATATATTTCTTATATCGCCTTCAATTAACTTAAAATTCGGATTTGTCATAAAATCACTTAGATTATGACGATGTCCCGTTGAAAAGTTATCTAAGCAAATTACATTTTGTCCTAAATTTAAAAAATGTTCACATAGGTTAGAACCAATAAAACCAGCCCCACCCGTTATTAAAATAGTATTTTGAATATTTTCTTTCATCTACTTTAAATCATTATTTTTTAAATATTTTAAAAATATTTTTAAGAAAACCTGTTTCCTTTTCCTCTTCATGATACCCATTTGAATATGTTCCATAACTACCATAATACCCATAACCATAGGCTGATCCATACTTAGCCTTATTTTCAAAACCGTTCAAAACAATACTAATATTACTTAATTCACCTCTTTTAACTCGGTTATTTAATAATGTGATCATTTCTTTTTTCGAATAATTTTGCCTAACAACATACAGTGTCACATCACTATACTGCATCAATTCTAATGCATCAGAAACAAGTCCAACAGGAGGCGTATCAAGTATTATGTAATCATATGTTTTTTTAAGTTCATCGATTAATTCGCCCATTACTTCACTTATAATTAATTCTGAAGGATTAGGGGGAATTGGTCCTGAAAGAATAACATCAAGATATGGAATCTGAGTTTTATTTACTATTTCATTGAGCGTTTTTTGCTTTATCAAATAATTGACAACCCCATATTGGTTTACCAAATTGAATTCGTCTGCCAATCTGGGCTTTCTTAAATCCATTCCTATAATCACTGTCTTTTTCTCGCTAAGTGCAAAAACAGTTGCAATATTAATTGAGCAGAATGTCTTTCCTTCCCCACTGATTGATGAAGTGAGCATTAATGTTTTTGCTCCGTCTAATTGCCTTTTTTTATACATAAACTGCAGAGACGAACGAATGCCTCTAAAAGCTTCTGATAATGCTGATTTAGGTTTTTGAAAAACTGCTAAACTGGTATTTTCTTTATTGATACCAACAACTCCAATTAATGGAATATGGGTTTGAGTGCTAATATCTTCAGTATTTTGAATTGTATTATTAATAAAAAAAAGCAGGAAAACAATAATTAAAGGTAAAAGGATACCTAAAAATAAAGCTAACACGTAATTCACAGAAGTTTTCGGACCAATCAAACCTCCACCAATATCTTTTGCACTATCTATAAAATGTATATCGGATAAATTAGATGCTTTTACAATCTCGGCTTCATTTCTTTTTTGGAGAAACGTAGCGTAAATATTATCACTTAAATCATATTTTCTTTTGATTTTCAATAATTCTTGTTGTTCTTCCGGTAGTTTTTTAATAGTACTCTCCGCTTCGCTAATTTTATTACTAACCAACGATAAATCATATTGTAAAGATGACTTTGCTGTTGCTATGTTTTCAAGTAAAACATTTTTCACAGCAATCATTTGATTGTCAAAATCTTTAAAAATTTTATCACTTTTTACAGCATAAGACATTTCAGATCTCTGTGCAGACAATCCAATAAGTTTCGAAACGTTTGTAACAACATTAGGATCTTCAATTCCTGCAACGGAAGGTGCCGGCAACTTTGAATAATCATTACTGTTTTTTAAATATGCTTTTAAAGAATTGTAGTACGCAATTTTACGAGTGACTGCATCTCTTTCAACATCAAAATTAAGGATCTTCTCCGAAACCTTTCCTCCCCCTTCTTCTATCTCATATATATTTTTATCTTTTCTAAAAGATTTAAGCTCATTTCCGGTTTCTTTTAATTGAGATTCCATTGCAACGAGAGTACTATCAATAAAACTTATAGTATTTGTAGCAAATTGATTTTTAGCATCTAACTGATTTTTTATCAGCATTTCAACAGTTGAATTTAAATATTCCACCATTCTTGCTTTATTTGTTCCCTGTAACGATAGCGTCAAAATTGAACCAGCTTTTTCATCTGCTTCAACCCCGATTCCTCTATATCTTGAAACTGTGGCATCAAAATCATTAAACTTTATAAAATATTCGTTCCCTGTATAAAAACCAGGATTATCATTTATTTCCAGCTTCCAGTTTAAAAATGGCAACACAACCTTTTCTCCAACTTTATATTTTTTAATAAATTCAATAGGTTGAACAGTTGTATTACTATAACTGTTATCAGCATAAGTAAATAGAGAAACCGAATTATTCTCAAACGGAATTCTGATTTGGTATTCGTTTGGAGTCAAAAACTTAATACTAATTAAAGTTCCGGCTAACTGCGGTTTTGTTTTATCAATATTAACATAAAAAGGAACAGAACCATATACATCAACCATGTTATAATCCCCTTTTTGAAGATAATCTATATAATACTGTAATTTATCTACTACCAATTCGTTGTGCGATCTTGATTGTAGAATAGTAGAAATACCGCTTACCTGATCTGAAATACCTCCCCAGTTAAAAACCAAACTTGTATTGGAAGTAAAAAAAGGATTACTTTCTTCTTTAATCGAAATTAAAGTTTTCATGCTGTAAATCTTTTCTTTTCGAATATTAACCTGATACGCTATGGTAAACGCAATAATTAAGCTTACTAAAAACAATTTCCAATAGCCAAAAATTTTGAGGAGAAAGCCTTTAAAATCGAAACCTGTATGATTTTCAAAAATGGAAAAATCTTTTATATCTAACATCTTTTGAGTCCCGTTTAATTTTTGATAATCAAATATACCGTTGTTGCCAATGACAATAAAGTTATTATAGTTCCTATTGACTGAATACCGGTTTGTCCTGTTCCCCAAGTTTTTTGCCTTAATGGCTTTACATAAACATAATCATTAGGCTGCAAATAATAATAAGGGGATTTCATCACATTTGCATCTGTCAGATCAATATCATTCATCTGTACACCTGTAGGCGTCTGTCGTATTATAGTAACCGCTTTTCTATTACCAACAGTAGTAATATCACCAGCATTTGCAATTGCTTCCATAATATTTACATTTTCTTTAAATATTATTTTAGTTCCTGTGCTCCCTACTTCGCCGTTTATAGTATACCTGAAACCTGATAATTTTACGGTAACAAATATATTTGCTTCTGTTTTAAAATACTCCTCAAGTAGTTTTTTTTCAATTTTGATTCGTACTTCTTCAAGCGTATATCCAATTACGTTTATTTCTCCTAAAATTGGCATTCTTATATTACCATGATCATCAACTGTAAAACCGTTAAAATATAATTGTGATTCGGATTTACCTCCGCTACTATTTTCATTTTCAGAAGCTTTAAAAATAGCAACTAATTTAGGATCAATTGCTTTAATATCCACATTTAAAACATCGTTAACCTGTAATCTATAAGGCTTTGATTCAACTGCAGAAACTGTATTCTCATTTCCGGCATTCCCTTTATCCTGCAAATACACTAAATCTTTTATAGGAATACATGATGTAAAAAGCGTACTAATTAGTAATAAATAAAAACAGTTTTTTGTCATTTTTAAAATTTTATAAGCAAATATAACTATTCCTGTAATCATCAGGAAATCTTGCTTAAGTTGTATTTATCTAATTGTTTTTGAAAGTTTTTTCGAAAGGTATACGTTGTAAAATACTTCTCCCAAGCGTGACTTCATCAGCATATTCTAATTCATCTCCTACTGAAATCCCCCTTGCTATTGTAGAAATTACAATATCAGAATCAGCAATTTGTTTATAGATATAAAAATTTGTGGTATCTCCTTCCATCGTTGAACTTAATGCAAAAATAATTTCGACAACTTTATCCAATTTTACCTTTTCAACAAGAGTCGTTATATTTAACTGGCTCGGTCCAACTCCTTCAATTGGAGAAATCTTACCTCCTAAAACATGATAAATCCCTTTATATTGCCCTGTATTTTCAATAGCCATTACATCTCTTATATCTTCAACAACACAAATAGTCTGATGATTTCTTGCTGAATTGGCACAAATTTCACAAACTTTTGTATCAGAAATATTATGACAATTTTCGCAAAATTTAATATCCTCTCGCATATTTAATAATGCCTGAGACAAAAAAACTGTTTGTTCTTTTGGCTGTTTTAACAGATGAAGGACCAAACGCAAGGCCGTACGCTTACCTATTCCTGGCAACTGGGACATTTCGCTGACTGCTTTTTCTATTAATTTTGATGAAAATTCCATGAAAACAAAGGTAATGCTTTAAACAATTAAGTGTTTTTAAAACTTTAATACTCTTAAAAGCCAAAAAGTTGTGGTTGATAATATTTCTAGCCCTGATGGAAACGGCATCCTTTTGTGCCGGGGTTCGGCGAAAAAGATAAAGTGTACAGCAGGAAACAGCTTCTAAAAAAACTAATATTGATTTGTTGCTAATAAAACTAGTGTACAGGCAACTTCGACTTTGATATTGTTAAGTTCAAGTAACTGGTATAACTCAGGATTTTCAGTACCGGGATTAAAAATTACCCGTTTAGGCTGTGCCTCCACAATATAATTATAGTAATCACGCTGACGAACCGGATTTAAATACAAAGTGACTGTATCTATATTTGTAACAGGAATGGCTTTAGTATGAATTTTTACTCCCGCAACTTCTCCGGCATTTTGACCTATTGCCAAAACAGTATGTCCTTTTTGAGTAAGCATATTTATTGCTCTAAAAGCATAACGTTGCGGTTTTGTTGTAGCACCGAGAACTAAAGTTTTTTTATTTTTCATTATTTCTGAATATAGTACAAAAGTAATTAAAAAGGCCGAATTTCCCGCTTGTTATTCATTTAGAGACACAAAGAAGAATTAAACAATATCCTAACATCATTTTAGAGTAAAATCTTAAAATTTAATTACTTTTACTCTCCCAACTAAACACATTATGGATTTATTCATTTATTTATTCGCTGCCCTTTTCTCTGTTTTAAATCCAATTGGTACTGTTCCTATCTTTGTAGGCCTTACTCATGATGATACCGACAGTGAACGATCCAGAATTTCATTATGGACCGCTATTAATGTTTTCATCATTTTAATTGTATCATTCTTTATTGGACAATATGTACTCACTTTTTTCGGAATCAGTATTGACGCACTTCGTATTGCCGGCGGGCTAGTGATTTTAAATTCAGGGTTTTCATTGTTGTCAGGAAAAATCAGCAAGAAAAGAGGAATTAATAAAAAGATTGAAAACGACGCTCAAAAGAGAAATGATATTGCATTGACGCCATTAGCAATTCCGATGCTGGCAGGACCAGGCTCTATTTCTTTATTAATTGCTTTTTATCAGGAACACCATGAAATTGAAGAAATAATTATTTCAAGTTTAGCAATTTTGGCAATTTCAATTGCAATTTTTATTATCCTGAAGAGTGCTCACTATTTGGCACGTATTTTAGGAGCTTCAGGTATTGTCGCTATTTCAAGAATAATTGGTTTTATTGTAATTGCTATAGGAATTCAATACATAGTTAGTTCTATAATTAATATCATAAAAGGCAATCTCATGTAGATGTTCATGATACATCTAAATAAAAAAATTCCAAATCCCATACTTTATGATAAGTTTGGAATTTGGAATTTCTTTATTGAAAAGTTTAAATTAACTTCTTGGCAAAAAAACTTCAGCCATCATGCACCTTGCACTCCCTCCTCCACAAGCTTCAATAGTATCTAAACCTGAACTTAAAATTTCGGCATGACTTTCTAATTGTGCAATTTGTTTTTCCGACAGACTCTGGTATGCAGATGTACTCATAACGATATATTTTTTACCATTCGTTCCTAGTACTTCCAGCATATTACCGGCAAAGTTATTCACTTGCGCTTCGGTAATTAGAATGATGTCTTTTTTATCAGCCTTTAAATTCTCCAAAACCATTTTGCGCTCTTTTTTATCATCAATACTATCAGCACAAATCACTGCAAAAGTTTCACCTATGCACATCATTACATTGGTATGATAGATAAGTTTTCGTTCACCATTTACTGTTTGAAAAGCTTCAAAAATCACAGGGGCATAATCGAAATCTTCACAGAATTCAATAAACAATTCTTCATCTGCACGTGGTGACAAGGCACAATATGCTTTTCCGTTAGCTCTGTCCAATATTAAACTTCCAGTTCCTTCCAGAAAAATACCATCTTCTTCAGCAGATGTGTAGTCCATGATATCTGTAATCTCGAAACCTTTTTCTTCTAAAACGTCCAAAATATCTTCCCGGCGTTCCTGACGACGATTTTCAGCAAACATTGGATATAGTGCTACTTCTCCATTTTCATGAAAAGAAACCCAATTATTTGGAAAAACACTATCAGGCGTATCTGTTTCTACTGTATCTTCGATAACAGTCACATCTACACCTACGGATCTGAGCTTTTCTACAAAAGCATCAAACTCCTGTTGTGCTTTTGCATTTACTGTACTTGGCAGAAGTCCGTCTAATACTTTTTGATAATAATTATTTACAGCCGTTTGCTCATTCATTCTGAAAGCAACAGGCCGAATCATTACGATTGCATTTGTCGTTTGTTTCATATTTTATTTGTTTCAAGTCTCGAGTTTCAGGCTTCACGTTAAAAACTTGAAACCTGAAACTTGAAACAATTTCTTTAATCTCTAATTAATGGTAAAGTTGAACATCTCAACAATCCTTCCTGCTTTGCAATTTCGGCATACGGAATTTCTTCTACAGTAAAACCTTTTGCACGAAGCCAATTGTTTAATCGGGTAAAATTTTTCTCAGAAACCACAACATCTTTATCAATCGAAAATACATTTGAAAACATGTTATACATTTCTTCTCTTTCGATATGAAATAAATTTTCTTTCCCAAAAAGCTTTACCAAATACATATAGTCAGCTTCTTCACGAAAACCTCTCTTATAAATTATCCCTTTATCTTTTCCAAGAGGCTGAAAACAACAATCTAAGTGTAAAGCATTATCCCTTGCTTCAATTTTGGATTTAACCAAATCGAATTCTTTCACAGTTTTGTTTGGAAACAATTGTTTGATAAAATTAACGCCTTGCATATTAGTCCGGGCGGTTATATAATCCTTATAATCACTTCCTTTATAAGTACCTATAAAGATATAATCGTTCCAAAGCATGACATCGCCTCCTTCTATATGAACATCTTCTGGTGGACGCAACACTTTTAGCGGATTAATCTGGTCAATTACATACTGAATTGCATCAAGTTCACGCTCTCTATCAGGCAAAATGTTTGATTTAATAAAGATATCATCAATTACAAAACCTATATCGCGGGCAAAAATTTGATTATAACTCTCAATAATTTGCGGACGATAAACTTTTACTCCATATTTTTGAAAAACAGCATTAAAAGCTTCCATTTCAACAACCATATCCTTTTCAAGAGGATAAGTACCTGCTTTAATATGTTCCAATGATTTGGGATCATAAGCTTCCTCGATTGAAGGAGTTGGCCCATTATGAACGGCAGAACCCAAAACCACAGCACGCAATCTTGAAGTTTCGTTCTTAATATTTAATTGCAACATAATTATTATATTTTGTTGCAAATATAAAAAAAGCTCCACATTTAAGTGAAGCTTTCAATATGATTATTTATTAGATTTAAATTCCCTCAATGGATGACCTGTATAAATTTGTCTTGGTCTTCCAATTGGCTCTTTGTTTTCACGCATTTCTTTCCATTGCGCTATCCATCCTGGTAACCTTCCAATTGCGAACATAACTGTAAACATATCAGTTGGAATCCCTAATGCTCTGTAAATAATTCCAGAGTAGAAATCAACATTTGGATATAAATTTCTTGATTTGAAGTATTCATCTTCAAGAGCAGCTGTTTCTAATTTTCTTGCAATATCTAAAATAGGATCTTCAACACCTAAAGTTTCTAAAACTTCTTTAGCCGCTTTTTTGATGATTTTAGCTCTTGGATCGAAATTTTTGTAAACCCTGTGCCCAAATCCCATTAAACGGAAAGGATCATTTTTATCTTTTGCTTTCGCCAAAAACTTATCTGTATCACCACCATCTTTATTAATATCTTCCAACATTTCAAGAACTGCCTGATTCGCACCTCCGTGAAGAGGTCCCCAAAGAGCAGAAACTCCTGCTGAAACAGACGCAAACAAACCTGCATGTGATGAACCTACCATTCTAACTGTTGAAGTTGAGCAGTTTTGCTCATGATCTGCATGAAGAATAAATAGTTTATCTAAAGCATTAACAATTACCGGATTTGCTTCATAAGGACCTGTAGGCAATTTAAACATTAATTGCATAAAACTTTCCACATATCCTTTTGTATTATCGTAGTAATTTAATGGATACCCCATTGATTTTCTATAAGTCCAAGTAGCAATTACAAGAAATTTAGCCATTGTTTTACAAATAGCTTCGTACATTTCTTTTTCATTATCAACATTAACTGCTTTAGGATTAAATGCTGTTAACGCACTTGTCAAAGCAGATAAAACTCCCATTGGGTGAGCTGTTTTTGGAAAACCATCAATGATGTTTTTCATTTCTTCGTTCACCAAAGAATGTTTTTTAATGTCATTTTCGAATTGATCTAATTCTTTAGCTGTTGGCAGCTCTCCGAAAATCAAAAGATAAGAAACCTCTAAGAAGCTTGCTTTTTCAGCAAGATCTTCGATTGAATATCCTCTGTAACGTAAAATTCCTAATTCTCCATCCAGAAAAGTAATTTCACTTTTGCATGAACCAGAATTTTTATAACCAGGATCAATAGTAATAATACCAGTTAAATCACGTAATTTGTTAATATCGATAGCGGATTCATTTTCGCTTCCTGTTATTACCGGAAGTTCAATTTTCTTACCATCTACTTCTAATGTAGCTATTTTTGACATAATATATCGGAAATAATTCTTTTAAATAATAATTTATCAAATCTAAGGAATTTAAGACTAATTAAAAAAGGAATAATGCTATGAATTTGTTAAAACCCCAAAAAAAAACCACTCGTTTTCACGAATGGTTTAATTCTACAATATAAGTCTTACAATTATTTGATCTTAAAAGCATTTAACCCAGGGAAATAAGCGGTACTTCCTAATTCCTCTTCAATTCTTAATAACTGATTGTATTTTGCCATACGATCTGAACGAGAAGCAGAACCAGTTTTAATTTGACCACAATTTAAAGCTACAGCTAAATCTGCAATAGTATTATCTTCAGTTTCTCCAGAACGGTGAGACATTACAGAAGTATAACCTGCATTTTTAGCCATGTTTACCGCAGCAATTGTTTCTGTTAAAGTTCCAATTTGGTTTACTTTTACTAATATAGAGTTAGCAATTCCTTTTTCGATACCAGTTGACAAACGGGCAACATTAGTAACGAACAAATCATCACCTACTAATTGTACTTTATCTCCAATTTTTTCAGTTAGAGCTTTCCATCCATCCCAGTCATCTTCGTACATACCATCCTCAATAGAAATAATTGGATATTTAGCAGCAAGTTCAGCTAAATACTCAGCCTGCTCTTCAGATGTTCTGATTTTTCCAGTTTCTCCTTCAAATTTAGTATAATCGTATTTTCCGTTTACATAAAACTCAGAAGCAGCGCAGTCAAGAGCGATCATAATTTCGTCTCCGAAAGAATATCCAGCTTTCTCAACAGCTAACTTAATAGTATCTAAAGCATCTTCGGTACCCCCGGCTAAATTTGGAGCAAAACCTCCTTCATCACCAACAGCAGTACTTAAACCTCTATCGTGTAATACTTTTTTCAAGCTGTGGAAAATTTCAGTTCCCATTTGCATAGCATGTGTAAAAGAAGTTGCTTTTACAGGGAAAATCATAAACTCTTGGAATGCGATAGGCGCATCAGAGTGAGATCCGCCATTGATGATGTTCATCATTGGCACAGGCAATGTATTAGCAGAAACTCCCCCTACATATCTGTATAAAGGTAATCCTAGCTCGTTAGCAGCAGCTTTTGCAGCAGCCAAAGAAACTCCTAAAATTGCATTAGCACCTAATTTAGATTTGTTTGGAGTTCCATCCAAATCAATCATTAACTGATCAATAGTATTTTGTTCAAAAACAGAAGTCCCAACTAATTCTTCAGCAATAACAGTATTTACATTATTCACTGCATTCAAAACTCCTTTACCCAGATAAGCTTTTCCACCATCACGTAATTCAACAGCTTCATGCTCTCCAGTTGAAGCTCCAGATGGAACCGCCGCTCTACCTAAAACTCCATTTTCTGTAACTACATCTACTTCTATAGTAGGATTCCCTCTGGAATCAAGAATTTGTCTTGCGTGAACTTTAATTATAATACTCATTATTTTTGTTTTTTATTAATAATTATATATTTTTTTTCGAAAGTATAAAAATATTTAATACTAAAAACTCATTTTAGTCATTAAGTACCTTTATTTATTAACTACATCGTTTTAGACTTTGCTAGTTTTGATATTCTCAACAAATTGATCAAATAAATAAGAAGAATCATGTGGTCCAGGACTAGCTTCAGGATGATATTGAACTGAAAAACAATTCTTATTCTTCATTCTCATACCAGCCACAGTATCATCATTTAGATGAATATGTGTGAGCTCTAATTCCGGATGACCTTCCAAAGCTTCTCTTTTCACAGCGAAGCCATGATTTTGAGAAGTAATTTCACCTTTACCAGTAATAAGATTTTTTACTGGGTGATTAATTCCTCTATGTCCACCAAACATTTTGTACGTTTTAACGCCATTTGCAAGAGCAATTACCTGATGCCCTAAACAAATCCCAAACAAAGGTTTGTCTTCAGCAATAATTTTCTTAGCAACTTCAATCGCTCCAAAAAGAGGATCCGGATCTCCGGGACCATTTGACAAGAAATAACCATCAGGATTAAATGCAGTCAAATCTTCATAAGTTGAATCGTATGGAAAAACTTTAATATAACAATCTCTCTTAGCAAGATTTCTTAATATATTCTTTTTTATGCCCAAGTCTAATGCTGAAATTTTGTATGTAGCATTTTCATCACCAATAAAGTACGACTCTTTAGTTGACACTTTAGAAGCCAGCTCCAAACCTTCCATATCAGGCACATTAGCCAATTCCTTCTTTAACTCTTCAATAGAAGTTCCATCTGTACAAATAACTGCATTCATAGCACCATTATCACGAATGTAACTCACCAGAGCACGAGTATCAACATCAGAAATACAAATCAGGTTTTGTTTTGTAAAATAATCCTCAAGGCTTCCTGAAGCAACTGCCCTTGAATAGTTAAAACTAAAGTTTTTACAAACTAAGCCTGCTATTTTAACGCTTTCAGATTCAACTTCTAAATCATTCACACCGTAATTACCGATATGCGGATTAGTAGTCACCATGATTTGCCCAAAATATGAAGGATCTGTAAAAATCTCCTGATACCCTGTCATTCCTGTATTAAAACAAACTTCACCAAAAGTTTTACCGCTAATACCGATAGATTTACCATGAAAAATAGTTCCGTCACTTAGTAATAAAATGGCGCTTTGTCGAGTTGTGTATTTCATTGTTTAATTTCTATTATTATAATCTTAATACTGAATTTAAAAACTCAGCGTAATTAGATATTTTGCAAATTTACTTTTTTAAAAGACCGCTGACAAGATTTTTTAAAAATTTCATTCATAAAAATAAAACCCAGTCATTTAAAAAAGTTAAATTTTGTTCTTAAAAAAAATCAAAAAAAAAGGATAAACTAAAAATTAGCTTATCCTTGATTTCTATAGAATCATTATTTTCATAATTATTCAGAAGCTTCAGTAGTCGTTTCTGATTCAGCAGCTGGAGCTTCCGGAGTTGCCTCATCAGCTTTTTTAGCTTTACCACCACGACGGCTTTTTGCTTTTTTAACTTCTTTTTTACCACCGTTGTAAAGTTCATTGAAATCTACAAGTTCGATCATCGCCATATCAGCGTTATCTCCTAAACGATTTCCAACTTTAATGATACGAGTGTATCCACCTGGACGGTCACCAACTTTAGCAGCCACATCTCTGAACAAGTCAGTTACAGCATATTTACTACGTAGGTAAGCAAAAACAATACGACGGTTGTGAGTCGTATCTTCTTTTGATTTTGTGATTAAAGGCTCAACGAATTGTTTAAGCGCTTTAGCTTTTGCAACAGTAGTGTTAATACGTTTGTGCTCAATAAGAGAACAAGCCATATTAGCCAACATAGCTTTTCTATGTCCAGTCTGTCTGCTTAAGTGATTGAATTTTTTTCCGTGTCTCATTGCTATTTTAAATTTAATCCCGCAAGCGGGATTGAATTATTCTTTATCTAATTTGTATTTAGCTAAGTCCATTCCGAAAGTTAAATTTTTAACTGCAACAAGTTCATCAAGTTCAGTTAAAGATTTTTTACCAAAATTACGGAATTTCATTAGGTCATTTTTATTGAACGATACTAAATCACCAAGTGTATCAACTTCAGCCGCTTTCAAGCAATTTAATGCTCTCACAGATAAATCCATATCAACAAGCTTAGTTTTAAGCAATTGTCTCATATGCAATGACTCTTCATCATACGATTCTGTTTGTGCAATTTCGTCAGCCTCAAGTGTAATTCTTTCATCAGAAAACAACATAAAATGGTGAATTAAAACTTTAGCAGCTTCAGTAAGAGCATCTTTTGGATTGATTGATCCATCAGTTTTGATTTCAAAAACTAATTTTTCGTAATCTGTTTTTTGCTCTACACGGAAATTTTCGATTGCATATTTTACATTTTTTACCGGAGTAAAAATAGAATCTGTAAAAATTGTTCCAATTGCAGCATTCTGTTTTTTGTTCTCTTCAGCAGGAACGTATCCTCTACCTTTTTCGATTGTTAAATCGAAGTTCAATTTGATTTTAGAATCTAAATTACAGATAACAAGGTCTGGGTTCAGAACTTGGAAACCTGAGATAAATTTTTGAAAATCACCTGCTGTCAATTGGTCTTTACCAGAAACAGAAATAGTAACTGATTCATTATCGATATCTTCAATCTGACGTTTGAAACGTACTTGTTTAAGATTAAGGATAATTTCTGTAACGTCCTCAACAACACCTGAAATAGTAGAAAACTCATGATCTACACCTTCGATACGAACAGATGTAATTGCATAACCTTCTAACGCTGAAAGCAAAACTCTTCTAAGTGCATTACCAACTGTCAATCCATAACCAGGTTCTAAAGGTCTAAATTCGAATTTACCTTCAAAATCGGTTGAATCGATCATGATAACTTTATCGGGCTTTTGAAAATTAAATATTGCCATAAATTTCGACTAAGTCAATTATTATTTGTTGTACAACTCTACGATTAATTGTTCTTTAATGTTTTCTGGAATTTGAAGTCTCGCAGGTACAGAAACGAAAGTTCCCTCTTTAAGTTCATTGTTCCAGGTAATCCATTCATAAACATGACTTGAATTTGATAAAGAACGTTCGATAGCTTCTAATGATTTAGATTTTTCACGAACTGCAACTTTATCACCAGGCTTAAGGTGGTAAGAAGGAATATTTACAACTTCACCATTAACAGTAATGTGTCTGTGAGAAACTAATTGTCTTGCACCTCTACGAGATGGAGCAATTCCCATTCTAAAAACAACATTATCTAATCTTGCTTCACATAATTGTAAAAGAACTTCACCAGTAACCCCTTTAGTAGCTGATGCTTTTTTAAATAAACCTCTGAATTGTTTTTCTAAAATTCCATAAGAATATTTAGCTTTTTGCTTTTCCATTAACTGAACAGCATACTCAGATTTTTTACCTCTTTTTTTAGCCATCCCGTGTTGTCCAGGTGGGTAATTTCTTTTTTCGAAAGATTTATCATCTCCGAAAATTGCTTCGCCAAATTTACGAGCAATTCTAGTTTTAGGACCAGTATATCTTGCCATTTCTAAAAATTAATTTAAGGTAGAGATTATGAATTCAGGTCATATCCTTCGATAATCGTTATTCTACCTTGTTATACTTAAATAATATTATTAAACTCTACGTCTTTTTGGAGGACGACATCCGTTGTGAGGCATTGGAGTAACATCGATAATCTCAGTAACTTCAATTCCACCGTTATGAATAGAACGAATAGCAGACTCACGTCCGTTTCCTGGTCCTTTTACATAAACCTTAACTTTTTTCAGTCCAGCCTCTAGAGCTACTTTACTACAATCTTCTGCTGCCATTTGAGCTGCATACGGAGTATTCTTTTTAGAACCTCTGAATCCCATTTTACCAGCTGAAGACCAAGAAATAACTTCGCCTTTCTTATTTGTCAAAGAAATAATAATATTGTTGAAAGTGGCAGAAATATGAGCCTCACCCGTTGATTCAACGATAACTTTACGTTTTTTTGCAGTTGCTTTAGCCATATTACTTATTATTTAGTTGCTTTTTTCTTGTTAGCAACAGTTTTTCTTTTACCTTTTCTTGTTCTAGAGTTATTTTTAGTTCTTTGTCCTCTTAATGGAAGACCAGATCTGTGACGGATACCTCTATAACAACCAATATCCATTAAACGTTTGATGTTTAAAGAAACTTCAGAACGCAATTCTCCTTCAATCTTGTAAAACGAAACTGCATCACGAATTGCTCCGATCTCGTCATCATTCCAATCTTGAACTTTTTTATCCTGGCTAACCTGAGCTTTTTCTAAAATCTCAATAGCTCTACTTTTTCCTAATCCGAAAATATAGGTAAGTGCAATAACACCTCTTTTGTTTTTTGGGATATCTACCCCTGCTATTCTTGCCATAATTATCCTTGTCTTTGTTTAAATCTAGGATTCTTTTTGTTTATTACGTACAGTCTCCCTTTTCTACGCACGATAATGCACTCGGCACTTCTCTTTTTTACTGATGCTCTAACTTTCATAGTAATTATCCTTTAATATCGATAAGTAATTCTTGCTTTTGACAAATCATAAGGACTCATTTCCAGTTTCACTTTATCACCAGGTAATAATTTGATGTAATGCATACGCATTTTACCAGAAATATGAGCAATTACAATATGTCCATTTTCTAACTCTACACGGAACATCGCATTTGATAATGCTTCAATGATTGATCCGTCTTGTTCTATTGCTGATTGTTTTGCCATAAATATATTAAGCTACTGCTTTTCTATTTTTACCAGTCTTCATTAAACCATCATAATGCTTGTTTAACAAGTATGAATTGATTTGCTGAATAGTATCTATTGCAACACCAACCATAATTATTAAAGAGGTACCTCCAAAAAACATTGCCCAAGATTGTTGTACATCCATAACACTTACAACAATAGCCGGGAACACAGCAATTAGAGCAAGAAATAAAGATCCTGGGAAAGTTATTAAAGACATCACTTTATCAAGAAAGTCTGAAGTTTCAGCACCTGGCCTTACACCCGGAATAAAACCACCACTTCTTTTTAAATCATCGGCCATTTTGTTAGTAGGTACTGTGATTGCAGTATAGAAGAATGTGAATACAATAATTAAAGTTGCAAAAACAAAATTATACCAAAACCCAAACATATTACTAAATGTTCCAACAATAGATTGTGATGTATCTGATTTAGACAATCCGGCTACAGCAGCAGGAATAAACATAATTGCCTGAGCAAAAATGATTGGCATAACCCCAGAAGCATTAAGCTTAAGCGGAATCCATTGCCTGTTACCACCAGCCAAATCCTGTTCATAATCCCCAGTTGTTGTACGACGAGCATATTGAACCGGAATTCTACGTACTGCCATTGTTAATAACACACAAGAAATGATGACCAATAACCAAACTATAATTTCAATAACTAATAACATTGGACCTCCATTGTTGTTAGTAACTCTGGTTGTGAATTCTTGTATAAAAGCTTGCGGTAAACGAGCTAAGATACCAACCATAATCAATAATGAAATTCCATTTCCAATCCCTTTATCTGTAATTTTTTCCCCAAGCCACATAGCAAAAATAGTGCCTGTAACCAAGATAATAACAGAAGAAAACAAAAACTCAGGTGAGTTAAACCCTAACAAAAATGCATTGCCAGGCAGTGTTCTGTATAAATTATAGATATAAGTTGGACCTTGAACCAAAGTAATAGCAATAGTTAACCAACGGGTAATTTGATTAATCTTTTTTCTACCGCTTTCCCCATCATTTTGAAGTTTTTGCAAATATGGAATCGCAATTCCCATTAACTGAACAACAATAGAAGCAGAAATGTAAGGCATAATTCCTAAAGCAAAAACTGAAGCTTTAGAGAAAGCACCTCCGGTGAACATGTCTAAGATAGATCCTAAACCATTTTTAGTTTGTCCCGCTAAACCAGTTAGTTGAGTTGCATCAATTCCCGGAAGCGTAACATGTGCTCCAAAACGATATACCAAAAGCAATCCTAATGTAATTAAGATTCTGTTTTTAAGTTCTTCGATTTTCCAAACATTACTTATTGATTCAATAAATTTCTTCATACAATAGAAAAATTATATTGTTACAGCCTCTCCACCAGCAGCTTCTATAGCAGCTTTAGCAGTAGCAGTAAATTTGTGAGCAGTTACTTTTAATTTTGCTTTCAATTCTCCTCTACCTAAAATCTTAACGATTTCGTTTTTGGTAGCCAAACGGTTTGCAACAAAGTCTGTCATAGAAACAGAATCCGTAATCACACCATTATCTACTAGCAATTGAAGTGTATCTAAATTAACACCTTCGTATTCTTTACGATTGATGTTTGTGAAACCAAACTTAGGCACACGTCTTTGAAGTGGCATTTGCCCTCCTTCAAAACCAATCTTTTTAGAATAACCAGAACGAGATTTTGCTCCTTTGTGACCTCTTGCTGCAGTGCCACCTTTACCAGAACCCTCTCCTCTACCTAATCTTTTATTTTGATTGTGTGTTGACCCTTCAGCTGGTTGTAAGTTACTTAAATTCATAACAGTATTTGTTATTTAGCTTCTTCAACAGAAACTAAGTGTTTAACTTTGTTTATCATCCCAAGGATAGCAGGATTTGAATCATGCTCTACAACTTGTCCCATTTTACGTAGACCCAAAGCTTCCAAACCTCTCTTTTGAGAAAGAGGACAGTTGATTTTGCTTCTTACTTGTTTTACTAATAATTTAGCCATAATTTCCTTGAATTAACCTTTAAAAACTTTTTCTAAAGAAACACCTCTCTGTCTTGCAACAGTATGAGCACTTCTCATTTGCAATAAAGCATCAAAAGTTGCTTTAACTACGTTATGTGGGTTTGATGATCCCTGAGATTTAGATAATACATCGTGAATACCTACTGATTCAAGAACCGAACGAACAGCTCCACCAGCAATAACTCCTGTACCATGAGAAGCAGGAATTAAAAACACACGTGCACCACCAAATTTTCCTTTTTGTTCGTGAGGAACAGATTGACCATTTAAAGGAATTTTTACTAAATTTTTCTTAGCATCTTCTACTGCTTTCGCAATTGCTTCAGAAACGTCTTTAGATTTTCCTAATCCATGACCAACTACTCCGTTTTCATCACCTACAACTACAATAGCAGAAAAACCGAAAGCTCTACCTCCTTTTGTAACCTTAGTAACACGATTAACACTAACTAGACGATCTTTAAGTTCAAGACCACTAGGTTTTACCAATTCTACATTTTTGTATTTAGACATAATATATTAGAATTTAAGTCCAGCGGCTCTTGCGCCTTCTGCTAATGATTTAATACGACCGTGATATAAATAACCACCTCTGTCAAAAGTGATGGTATCAATCCCGGATTTTAACGCTTTTTCAGCAACTAGTTTTCCAACTGCAGCCGCTACTTCAACGTTAGTACCTTTTCCTATTTCTTTTTCTCTTGAAGATGCAGCTAATAAAGTAACTCCATTTACATCATCAATAAGTTGAGCGTAAATTTCCTTATTACTTCTAAATACAGATAATCTAGGATTAGTAGCTGTACCACTAATCGATTTTCTAATTCTGAATCTAATTCTCTGTCTTCTATCAGATTTTGTTAATGACATAATCTTATTTTTTAAGCTGATTTACCTGCTTTTCTTCTTAATACTTCACCCACAAATTTAACACCTTTTCCTTTGTATGGTTCAGGCTTACGGAAACCTCTGATTTTCGCAGCAACCTGTCCTAAAAGTTGTTTATCAAATGATGTTAATTTTACGATAGGGTTTTTTCCTTTTTCAGATATTGTTTCTACTACTACTTCAGGAGCAACTTCCAAAACAATATTGTGAGAATATCCAAGAGCTAAATCTAACTTTTGACCTTGATTCGAAGCTCTGTAACCAACTCCAACTAATTCAAGTTCTTTTGTAAAACCTTCAGATACTCCAACAATCATGTTACTGATTAATGATCTGTACAATCCGTGTTTTGCTCTTTGGTCTTTATGATCAGACGATCTTTCAACTAATGCTTGATCGCCTTCAACTGTTACAGTTACGTCCGAAAACTCCTGAGTCAGTTGACCTTTTTTTCCTTTTACTGTAATAATACCGTCTTTAACTTCTACAGTTACGCCAGCAGGGATTACAATTGGGCTTTTACCTATTCTTGACATCTTATTTAGTCTTTAAAATTAGTATACGTAACAAATTACTTCACCACCTACATTTAATTGTTTCGCTTGTTTTCCAGTCATAAGACCTTTTGAAGTTGAAACAATTGCAATTCCTAATCCGTTAAGGATTCTTGGTAATTTGGCAGCACCTGCGTATTTACGTAAACCAGGTTTACTAATTCTTTGGATATCTTTAATTACAGGCTCTTTAGTATCTTTATCATACTTCAAAGCAATTTTGATTGAACCCTGAACAGAGTTGTCTTCAAATTTGTAACTTAAGATATAACCTTGATCAAATAAGATCTTAGTTATTTCTTTTTTTAGATTAGAAGCTGGAATTTCAACAACTTTGTGGTTTGCAGCCACAGCGTTACGAACTCTAGTCAAATAATCTGCAATAGGATCTGTATACATATGTATTTGATTGCGATTATGGTTTTCGGGAGACACCCGTCTCCCGAACCTTTAATCAATTAAAATTATTTTTTGGTTTGCAAAAGTAATAACTTATTGCGAGATTACCAAGACGCTTTTTTAACTCCAGGAATTAAGCCATTATTAGCCATTTCACGGAAAGTTACACGAGAAATACCAAATTGACGAATATAACCTCTTGGTCTGCCTGTTAATTTACAACGATTGTGCAAACGAACTGGTGAAGCATTTTTAGGTAATTTCTGTAAAGCTTCAAAATCTCCAGCTTCTTTCAAAGCTTTTCTTTTCTCAGCGTACTTAGCTACCGTTTTCTCTCTTTTCACCTCACGGGCTTTCATTGATTCTTTAGCCATGTCTTAATTCTTTTTAAAAGGTAAACCTAATTCAGCCAATAATGACTTTGCTTCTTTGTCAGTTTTTGCAGTAGTAACAAAAGTGATATCCATTCCTGAAATTTTGTTTACTTTATCAATATCAATTTCAGGGAAAATGATTTGCTCCAAAACTCCAAGATTGTAATTACCTCTTCCGTCGAAACCAGTAGCTTTAATACCACTAAAATCTCTAACACGTGGTAAAGCAGAAGTAACAAGTCTGTCTAAAAACTCATACATCCTTTCTCCACGCAAAGTAACTTTTGCTCCAATAGGCATCCCTTTTCTCAATTTGAATGACGCAACGTCTTTCTTTGAAATTGTAGATACTGCTTTTTGTCCAGTGATCTTAGTTAACTCATCAACTGCATAGTCAATAAGTTTTTTATCAGATACAGCTGCACCAACTCCACGGCTCAAAACGATTTTTTCAAGTTTAGGAACTTGCATTACGTTTGTATATCCGAACTCTTCTTTAAGAGCAGAGATTACTCTACTCTTATATTCTTCTTTTAGTCTAGGTGTATATGCCATTACTATAGTACTTGATTAGATTTTTTTGAAAATCTTACTTTCTTATCTCCTTCTACTCTAATACCTACTCTAGTTGTTTCCTTAGTTTTAGGATCAATTAGAGAAATGTTAGAAATTTGAATAGAAGCCTCTTTCTTAACGATACCACCTTGAGGGTTTTTAGCACTTGGTTTTGTATGTTTCGAAACCATGTTTACACCTTCAACTATCGCTTTATTTTTCTCACGGTAAACACGCAAAACTTTACCTTCAGCACCTTTATGGTCTCCAGCAATAACTCTTACGATATCTCCTGATTTAATTTTTAGCTTTATCATCTTAAAACGAATTAAAGCACTTCTGGTGCTAATGATACAATTTTCATGAATTGTTTTTCACGAAGTTCTCTTGCTACCGGACCAAAAACACGAGTTCCTCTCATTTCCCCTGCAGCATTCAAAAGAACACATGCATTATCATCGAAACGGATATAAGAACCATCAGCTCTTCTCACTTCTTTTTTGGTACGTACAACAACTGCAGTTGAAACAGCTCCTTTTTTAACATTACCGTTAGGAGTTGCATCTTTAATAGATACTACAATCTTGTCACCAACAGAGGCATACCTTCTTTTGGTACCTCCTAAAACACGGATAGTTAAAACTTCTTTTGCACCCGTATTATCTGCTACTTTTAGTCTTGATTCTTGTTGTACCATAATTATTTAGCTCTTTCTAAGATTTCAACTAATCTCCAACATTTTGTTTTACTTAAAGGACGCGTTTCGCTAATTCTTACAGTATCTCCAATGTTACAGTCGTTTGTTTCGTCGTGTGCAACATATTTCTTAGTTTTCAACACGAACTTACCGTATAATGGGTGTTTTACTTTTCTTACTTCTGCAATAACAATAGACTTGTCCATTTTATTTGAAGTAACAACACCAATTCTTTCTTTTCTTAAATTTCTTTTTTCTTCCATCTTTCAGCAGAATACAATTATTGTAACTCTCTTTTAGTTAACTCAGTAGCTAATCTAGCAACCGTTCTTCTTACACTTCTGATTTGAAGTGGGTTTGCAATTGGAGAAATAGCGTGAGCCATTTTTAGGTCAGCATATACTTTCTTAGTTTGACTAAGCTTTTCTTGCAACTCCGCTGCAGAAAGATCTTTTATTTCTGATTGTTTCATAATAAATATAAATTATGCTTCGAAATCTCTAGCAACGACGAATTTAGTTTTTACTGGAAGTTTCTGAGCTGCAAGACGTAAAGCCTCTTTTGCAACTGATAATGGAACTCCTCCAACTTCAAACATAATTCTTCCTGGTTTAACAACAGCAGCCCAATACTCAACTGCTCCTTTACCTTTACCCATACGTACTTCAAGAGGCTTCTTAGTGATAGGTTTGTCTGGAAATATTTTAATCCATAATTGTCCCTCTCTCTTCATATAACGAGTTGCAGCAATACGCGCAGCTTCTATTTGACGAGAAGTTAAGAACATTCCATCTTCATGTACAGATTTAATACCAAACATTCCATTAGAAAGTTCATGTCCTCTTTGAGAGTTACCTTTCATCTTACCTTTTTGTACCTTACGGTATTTTGTTCTTTTAGGCTGTAACATTTTTCTTTAGTTTAAAAATTTACTTTCTTTTACGAGCGTCTGGTTTACCACCTTTATTAAAGGGTTTTCTGTCTCCTCTTGGAGAATCACCACCTTTACCACCACCAGTTCCAGATTGTTTTTTATCCATTCCTGCAAGTGGAGAAAGATCTCTCTTTCCATAAACTTCACCTTTCATGATCCATACTTTGATACCCATTCTACCGTAAGTAGTATGAGCTTCAGCCAAAGCATAGTCAATATCAGCTCTGAAAGTTGATAGAGGAATTCTACCTTCTTTGAAACCTTCTGAACGCGCCATCTCAGCACCATTCAAACGACCAGAAATCAAAACTTTGATACCTTCAGCGTTCATACGCATAGAAGCAGCAATAGCCATTTTGATTGCACGTCTGTAAGAAATACGGCTTTCGATTTGACGAGCGATGCTTGTCGCCACAAGATAAGCATCTAATTCAGGTCTTTTAATTTCAAAGATGTTAATTTGAACCTCTTTATCAGTAACTTTCTTAAGTTCCTCTTTTAACTTGTCTACCTCTTGTCCACCTTTTCCGATAATGATACCAGGTCTGGCAGTAGTGATAGTAACGGTTACAAGCTTTAAAGTTCTCTCGATGATTACTTTAGATACACTAGCTTTTGATAAACGAGCGTGGATATACTTTCTGATTTTGTGATCTTCGGCAAGTTTATCACCGTAATCATTTCCACCATACCAGTTTGAGTCCCATCCTCTGATGATACCAAGTCTATTTCCAATTGGATTTGTCTTTTGTCCCATGCTGCTTAAGAATTGCTTTGTGTGTTATTGATAGCTCCAAGCACGATTGTAACGTGATTAGAACGTTTTCTTATTCTGTGTGCACGACCTTGAGGAGCTGGACGAAGTCTTTTTAACATCATTCCACCATCTACTCTGATCTCTTTAACAAATAATCCAGCTTCTTCTAAATTACCTTCACTATTTTTTTGCTCCCAGTTGTTGATTGCAGATAATAATAGTTTTTCTAATTTTCTTGAAGCTTCTTTAGAACTGAATCTTAAAATGTTAAGTGCTCTTTCTACCTTCTGACCTCTTACCAAGTCCGCTACTAAGCGCATTTTTCTAGGTGAAGTAGGGCAGTTATTCAATTTTGCGAAAGCAATAGACTTATTAGCCTCTTTTCTCGCATCTGCTGTTTCTCTTTTACGAACTCCCATTGCTTCTTATTTTTTACCTTTATTTTTTGCTCCAGCATGACCTCTAAAAGATCTAGTTGGTGAAAACTCTCCTAATTTGTGACCTACCATGTTTTCTGTTACGTAAACTGGTACAAATTGACGACCGTTATGAACTGCAATAGTTTGTCCAACGAAATCCGGAGTAATCATAGAAGCTCTAGACCAAGTCTTAACTACACTATTTTTACCACTTTCTACGTTTTCCTGAACTTTTTTGTCTAATTTATAATGAACGAAAGGTCCTTTTTTTAATGAACGTGCCATATCTTATTATTTCTTTCTACGTTCTACGATATACTTGTTACTCGGGTTTTTCTTAGAACGAGTTCTGTAACCTTTAGCTGGCAATCCGTTTCTTGAACGTGGATGCCCACCAGATGAACGTCCTTCACCACCTCCCATAGGGTGATCAACAGGGTTCATTGCTACTGGTCTAGTTCTAGGTCTTCTTCCTAACCATCTTGTTCTACCTGCTTTTCCAGATACAACTAATTGGTGATCAGAATTAGAAACAGCTCCAATTGTAGCCGAACAAGTCAACAAGATTAATCTTGTCTCCCCAGATGGCATTTTAATTGTTGCGTATTTCCCGTCTCTTGCCATTAACTGAGCAAAAGTTCCAGCTGAACGAGCGATAACAGCTCCTTGCCCTGGACGTAACTCAATACAAGATATAACAGTTCCAAGAGGAATTCTGCTTAAAGGTAATGTATTACCAATCTCTGGTTGAGATTCTGGACCAGAAACTAATTTCTGACCAACTTTCAATCCGTTCTGAGCGATAATATAAGTTTTCTCTCCATCAGCATAAGCCAATAAAGCAATAAATGCAGTACGATTTGGATCGTATTCGATTGATTTCACAGTAGCCGGAATTCCGTCTTTAGTTCTTTTGAAATCAATAATACGATATCTCTGCTTGTGACCACCACCCGTATAACGCATGGTCATCTTTCCTTGACTATTTCTACCTCCAGAGTTTTTTATCGGCGCTATCAAAGAGCGTTCCGGCTTATCAGTTGTAATGGCGTCATAACCATTCACAACTCTAAATCGCTGACCTGGGGTAATAGGTTTTAATTTTCTTACTGACATTTTTCTATCTTAGATATTGTTGTAAAAATCAATTGTTTCTCCTTCTTGTACTTGAACAATCGCTTTTTTAATTGCATTTGTCTTTCCACTGATTAAACCACTTTTAGTATATTTAGTAGATCTGTCCGGTCTCACATTCATTGTGTTAACTGAAACAATAGTTACACCATAAGCAGCTTCTACAGCTTTCTTAATTTGCACTTTGTTTGCTTTCTTGTCAACAACGAATCCGAAGCGGTTTAGAACTTCACTTTCTTTGGTTACTTTTTCCGTTACTATAGGTCTGATAATGATGCTCATATTCCTATTATTTACTTAAATTTTCTTCAATTAACTCTAAAGAACCTTCCAAAAGCACTAAATTATTAGCGTTTAATATTGCGTAAGTGCTTAATTCAGAGCTAGTTACGACGTTTGAAGCCTTCAAATTACGTGACGACAAATATACATTTTTATTTGACTCACCCAATACAAATAGAGATTTTTTATTTTCTAACCCTAAAGCTTTCAAAACGTTAATGAAATTTTTAGTGTTTGGTACATCAAAATTAAAGTCTTCAAGAACGATAACATTTGACTCTTTTGCTTTGATTGAGAAAGCAGATTTTCTTGCCAATCTTTTCAATCCTTTATTCAATTTAAATGAATAACTTCTTGGTCTTGGCCCAAAAACTGTTCCCCCACCTTTAAACAAAGGGTTCTTAACACTTCCTGCACGAGCAGTACCTGTTCCCTTTTGTTTTTTAATCTTACGCGTACTACCAGTTACTTCAGCTCTTTCTTTAGCTTTATGAGTACCTTGTCTTTGATTAGCAAGATATTGCTTAACATCAAGATATACTGCGTGATTGTTTGGTTCAATTGCGAATACTGAATCAGAAAGTTGAACTTTTCTTCCAGTATCTTTTCCGTTGAAATCTAATACTTTTACTTCCATTACTTCTGAATGATTACGTAAGAGTTTTTGTGTCCAGGAATACACCCTTTAACAACAAGTAAGTTCTTTTCAGCAACTACTTTTAAAACTCTAAGGTTTTGTACTTTTACATTATCTCCACCCATTCTTCCAGCCATACGCATTCCTTTGAATACTCTAGATGGATAAGAAGAAGCTCCTACAGAACCTGGCGCTCTTAAACGGTTGTGCTGACCATGAGTAGCTTGTCCAACCCCACCAAAACCGTGACGTTTAACAACACCCTGAAAACCTTTACCTTTAGATACACCTTGTACATCTACAAATTCTCCTTCTTCAAAAATAGAAACATCAATAAGATCTCCTAATTTTTGTTCAGTTGCGAAATCTTGGAATTCAACGACTTTTTTCTTAGCAACAGTTCCAGCTTTTTTAAAGTGCCCTAAAGCAGCTTTAGTAGAATGTTTCTCGTTTTTGTCATCGAAACCAAGTTGCAACGCTTCATACCCGTCAACACCTTTGGTTCTGACTTGGGTAACAACACACGGCCCAGCCTCGATTACTGTACAAGGAATGTTTTTCCCGTTTTCATCGAAAATACTAGTCATGCCGATTTTTTTACCAATTAACCCAGACATAAATATTAATTATTAATTACTAAAATTCCCTTCAATTTGAAAATAACAGAAATTTCCAAACAGGGAGTGCAAAAGTAGATATTAAAATTGAATATACCAAACAGTTACAGAAATTAAATCGCTCATAATCAAAATCCAAGCTCAAATCTAAACTCAAAAACCCACTTGCACATCCTAAATCTTAAATCATTTTTTCCACATTACAAACAACCGACGCACAACAATTAATTAACAAACAGTAATAAAAAACATCCGCAGCACTTTAAAACAAAGGGGGTTAGAAAAATTTTCAGAAAAGAATATTAAAAAAAACATTCAAAATCAAACAAAGAATCATTAAATAAAAAACAAAAAAAAAGCGAGTCATTTCTGACTCACTTTTATATAAAAAAATATAAAAAAATTATACTTTTATCTCTACTTCAACACCACTTGGCAATTCAAGTTTCATTAAAGCATCAATAGTTTTAGATGAAGATGAATAAATATCAATCAATCTCTTGTATGACATTACTTCAAATTGCTCTCTCGCTTTTTTATTAACGTGCGGAGAACGCAATACAGTGAAAAGTTTTTTGTGAGTTGGCAACGGAATTGGACCTGTCACAACTGCTCCAGTAGTTTTTACTGTTTTTACGATCTTTTCAGCAGATTTATCTACCAACATGTGATCGTAAGATTTTAGTTTTATTCTGATTTTTTGACTCATTTTCTTAAAATTAAGCGTTACCTTTTGCTTTTTTGATTACCTCTTCTGAAATATTAGAAGGTGTTTCTGCATAGTGAGAAAACTCCATTGTTGAAGTTGCTCTACCAGAAGATAATGTTCTTAATGTAGTTACATAACCAAACATTTCTGATAAAGGCACATCAGCTTTAATAGTTTTAGCACCATTTCTATCACCCATGTCATTAACCTGACCTCTACGACGGTTCAAGTCACCTACGATATCACCCATGTTTTCTTCAGGAGTAATAACTTCGATTTTCATGATTGGCTCAAGAATAACAGCTCCAGCAGCACGTCCAGATTCTTTATAACCCATTCTAGCAGCTAATTCAAAAGAAAGAGCATCAGAATCCACAGGGTGGAAAGATCCGTCTAATAAAGTCACCTTTAAACTATCAACAGCATATCCAGCTAATGGACCTGTTTTCATAGCCTCACGGAAACCTTTTTCAACAGCAGGGATATATTCTTTAGGAACGTTACCACCTTTTACTTCATTAACAAACTGCAATCCAACAGGAACTTTACCATCAACTTCATCAGCAGGCTCGATTCTAAATACGATATCACCGAATTTACCACGACCTCCAGATTGTTTTTTATAAGTTTCTCTGTGTTGAGCAGATCTTGTAAACGCTTCTTTATATTCTACTTGAGGCTCACCTTGGTTCACTTCAACTTTAAATTCACGTTTCATACGGTCAACTAAGATATCTAAGTGAAGCTCACCCATACCTGAAATAATAGTCTGACCTGAAGCCTCATCTGTTCTAACTGTAAATGTTGGATCCTCTTCAGCTAATTTAGCTAAAGCCATACCCATCTTATCAACGTCAGCTTTAGTTTTTGGCTCGATAGCGATACCAATTACCGGCTCTGGGAATTTCATAGACTCCAAGATAATTGGATTCTTTTCATCACATAGAGTATCTCCAGTTTTAATATCTTTAAATCCTACAGCAGCTCCAATATCTCCAGCCTCAATATATTCGATTGGATTTTGTTTATTAGCATGCATTTGGTAAATACGAGAAATTCTCTCTTTATTACCAGAACGAGTATTTAAAACATAAGAACCAGCATCTAAACGTCCAGAGTAAGCACGGAAGAAAGCTAAACGACCTACGAATGGGTCAGTAGCAATTTTAAATGCTAAAGCAGCAAACGGCTCTTTTACATCTGGCTTACGCAAGATTTTAGTTTGATCTTCTTCTAATAATTCAGCATCGTCAGGGTGAATACCTTCAATACCTTCTTTATCCAACGGAGATGGTAAATACTTACAAACAGCATCTAACATAAATTGAACTCCTTTGTTTTTGAAAGAAGAACCAGCAAGCATAGGAATGATTGCCATATCAATAGTAGCAGCTCTTAACGCATTGTTGATTTCTTCCTCAGTAATAGAGTTTTCATCTTCCATGTATTTATCCAAAAGATTCTCATCATAAGTAGCGATCTCTTCGATAAGGATAGAACGATAGTGCTTAACATCATCAACCATGTCAGCTGGGATATCAACGATATCAAAAGTAGCTCCTTGAGTTTCATCATGCCATACAATAGCCTGATTTTTCACTAAGTCAACAATACCTTTAAAATCTGCTTCATCACCAATAGGCAAAGTAATTGCAACCGCATTCGATTTCAACATATCTTTAACCTGTCCGCATACAGCTAAAAAGTTAGCACCTTGACGGTCCATTTTGTTTACGAATCCCATACGAGGAACTCTATATTGATCTGCAAGTCTCCAGTTAGTTTCTGATTGAGGCTCAACACCATCAACAGCACTAAACAAGAAAACCAAACCATCAAGTACACGTAAAGAACGGTTTACCTCTACAGTAAAATCAACGTGTCCAGGAGTATCAATAATATTAAAGTGGTAAGGCAATGATTCCGGAAGAACTTTACCTTGCTCTGTTGGAAAATTCCAAGTACAAGTTGTAGCAGCAGAAGTAATTGTAATACCTCTTTCCTGCTCTTGCGCCATCCAGTCCATTGTTGCTGCACCATCGTGTACCTCACCAATTTTGTGTGATTTTCCAGTATAAAAAAGAATACGCTCAGTTGTAGTTGTTTTACCAGCATCAATGTGAGCAGCAATCCCGATATTTCTTGTATATTTTAAATCTCTAGCCATTTCTTACGAATTAAAATCTAAAGTGAGAGAATGCTTTATTAGCCTCTGCCATTTTGTGAGTATCCATTCTTTTCTTAACCGCAGCACCTTCTTCTTTAGCCGCAGCTAAACATTCTGATGCTAAACGTTGTGCCATAGATTTTTCATTTCTTCTTCTTGAATAAAGTATTAACCACTTCATTGCCATAGAAATTTTTCTGTCTGGACGAATCTGCATTGGAATTTGGAATGTAGCTCCACCAACTCTACGGCTACGTACTTCTACGTGAGGCATAACGTTTGTTAAAGCATCTTTCCAGATTTCTAATGAAGTTTTCTCATCATTTTGTTTTTTAGTTTCGATGATATCAATAGCATCATAAAAAACTTTAAAAGCCGTTGACTTCTTACCGTCCCACATTAAGTTGTTTACAAAACGTGTTACCAATTGATCATTAAATCTTGGATCTGGTAAAAGTGGTCTTTTCTTTGCCGCTCTTTTTCTCATGTCTTTTTCTTAAAAGTTTTTAAATTACTTTTTTGCTTCTTTTGGGCGTTTAGCACCGTACTTAGATCTTCTTTGCGTTCTTCCTGCAACACCTGACGTATCAAGCGCTCCACGAACGATGTGATATCTAACACCTGGTAAATCTTTTACCCTTCCACCTCGCACTAATACTATCGAGTGCTCTTGCAGATTATGTCCTTCTCCAGGGATGTAAGCATTCACCTCATTACCATTTGTCAAACGTACACGCGCAACTTTACGCATTGCAGAGTTTGGTTTTTTTGGTGTAGTAGTGTAAACACGCGTACAAACCCCTCTTCTTTGAGGACAAGAATCTAAAGCAACCGATTTACTCTTCTTAGTGATCTGAGTTCTTCCTGTTCTTACTAATTGTTGAATTGTTGGCATAATTAATACTAAAAATTAATATGATATTAAATTCCCGCTTTTTACGGGGTTGCAAATGTATAAAATAAATTCCACTATACAAACGTTAAATCATTAATTTTCAATAACATTATTTAATCTTATGTTTTTCAAAACAATCTATAGATATTTGCAAACCTTAAACTAATGAACTAATTGCTTTTGAAACAGTTATTCCAAATATTTCTTTTTTGCTTTATAAGCTTTTCCAATTACGCACAAAATTTCAGCTTAAAAATCAAAGGCACAAATAATGCAGAAAAT
Source organism: Flavobacterium flavigenum (assembly GCF_027111255.2). Lineage (NCBI taxonomy): Bacteria > Pseudomonadati > Bacteroidota > Flavobacteriia > Flavobacteriales > Flavobacteriaceae > Flavobacterium > Flavobacterium flavigenum. Next base: position 2,284,512 of record NZ_CP114285.2, read on the forward strand.
GCCATTATAGATTCCTTGAACTACATCAAAACACACCCAAATGTAAAATCTGTTACCAATGAAGCTATTATTGTTGTAGAAAAACTTACTAAAAAAGGTTATTTAGACATAAAAACACTTGAAAACACTAAAATAAACGACTCCATTTACACCTGTAAATTGTCGCTTGGAAAGAAAACAAAATACACCTATATATATACAGGTATAAATAATTCATTTTTCAATCTTTCAGAAACAAAAAATGACACCGTAATAATTCCTTACGAAGAGACTGAAAATTACATAAATCAAAAAATTATTGAAGCAGAAAAACAAGGATTTCCTTTAAGCAAGATAAAATTAGAAAACATCCGAAAAAAGAATTCAATAATTTATGCGGACTTAAATTTTAATTCGGAAAAAAAACGCAAGGTAAATTCCATTATTACAAATTACACAAATAATAATCGAAAGGATTTTCTCCCAAAAGGACATCTCAAACAACTTAACAAAAAATACATTAACAAAACTTTTAATCAAAATACCATCAAAGAACTTTATAACGATATAAATAATTTTGGGTTTGTAGAACAAACAAAATATCCCGAAATATTATTCACAAAAGATTCAACCAAAGTTTACATTTATCTTGAAAAAAGAAAAGCAAACACATTTGATGGCTATATTGGATTTTCAAATGATGAAAACAAAAAAATAAACCTAAACGGATATTTAGATATTACCTTAGAAAACACTCTTCTTGCAGGTGAAAAATTTTCATTATACTGGAAAAGCGATGGAAACCAACAAAAAACATTCAATACAAAATTAGAAATACCATACATTTTCAAATCGCCTCTTGGAATCAAAGCACAGCTAAACATATTTAAACAAGACAGTACTTTCCAAAACACAAAAACAGGAATTGATTTAGGGTATTATATAAATTATAACTCAAAATTTTACATTGGTTACCAATCTACAGAATCCAGCGATATCCAAAACTCAAACAACATGACCGTTAGTGATTTCAAAAACTCTTTTACAACTTCAACCTTCGATTACACAAAAACAGATCCTCTTAATAATTTGTTATCAGAAAAAGCAAATGTTAACTTAATTTTTGGTTTTGGAAACAGAAACACAAATAATCAACTTGAAACAGTGGTCAGCAGCAAGCAATTTTACACCAATTTAAACTTCTCATACAATTTTGAGCTCAATCAAAAGAACTTCATTAACATAAATTCACAAAATTTTTATCTTTCAAGCAAAAACTATTTGACAAATGAACTCTATCGCTTTGGTGGTATAAATTCGATTAGGGGCTTTTTAGAAAATAGCCTTCAAGCAAATTTATTCTCTTCAATTCTCACAGAATACAGATATCTTGTCTCTAAAAATTTATATGTAAATTCAATTCTTGATTATGCGATATATCAAGACTTAACAAGAAGTGAGGACAAAACCAAAATTGACAAACTAACCGGAATTGGAGTCGGAACATCTATCCAGACATCAAATGGACTACTAAAGATTAACCTTACAAAAGACATTTCAATTAATCAAAATTTAAAATTATATAACACTATCATAAATATATGTTATAATGTTAAATTTTAATGCTTATTGAAAAAAGATTTTTATTTATTAGGAAAGTTAACAAATTATTAAGAGTTTTGCCATACTAATTCAAAATATTTAAAAATGAAACTAAAGTTTAATGGATTTTTAGTGCTTTTACTAGCACTAGTTGCGCAAATCACATTTGCACAGGAAAGAGCTGTTTCCGGAACAGTTTCTGACAATGCAGGAATGCCTCTACCAGGCGTTAGTGTATTGGTTAAAGGAACAAAAGCAGGAACACAAACAGACTTTGATGGAAAATTCTCTATTAAAGCATCACAAAGCCAAATTTTGGTATTTAGCTACATTGGGATGAAAAGCCAAGAAGTAGCAGCGAGTTCAACAACCATTAATGTAAAACTAAGCGATGATTCAGTTGAACTGGAAAGTGTTGTTGTAACAGCATTAGGAATTAAAAAAGAGAAAAAGGCATTAGGATATGCAACTTCTCAAGTTAAAGGTGATGATTTACAAAGATCTCACGAACCTAACGTAATTGAAGGACTTGCAGGAAAAGCAGCCGGTATCCAGGTAACAGGATCAGCAGGAACACCTGGTGCTTCAAGCAGAATAGTTATTAGAGGTCAAAAATCTATCAGCTTATCTAGTCAACCGTTAATAGTTTTAGATGGCCAGATAATTGACAACTCTATAAACAACAATGCAGGATCAGGTACTAACATAGGTGGTGTTGACGACTCTAACAGAGCTATTGATATTAATCCTGAAGACATAGAAAGTGTTTCTATCTTAAAAGGGGGTGCTGCAGCCGCAATTTATGGAGAGAATGCCAGAAATGGGGTAATCATTTACACTAGTAAAAAAGGAAAGAAAAGAAAGGGAATTGGTATTGAGTTCACTAGCACTGCATCAGTTGATCAGGTAAATATGCTACCAAAAATTCAACTTAAATATGCTGCAGGTACCGATGGAACTACATATATCCCACCAGCTGCATATGGTTCAGACGGTTTTGCAACAAGTGGAGGAACTAACCAAAGCTGGGGACCTCTAATTTCTAGCGTTCCTGGCCTTACAGCAGTTAATAACCCTGAAAATTTCTTTCAAAATGGAATAACAACTACACAGAATGTTGCTCTTTCTGGTGGTGGTGACACAGGAAGCTTCAGGCTTGCTTTTGGTCACACTGACCAAACAGGTATGGTTCCAAATACTTCTCTTAAAAGATCTAACGTTAGTATAAATGCACAATATAACATTACAGATAAATTAAAAGCAGGAGCTGATATAAAATACTCTAACACAGGAGGAGTAAGAGCACAAAAAGGAAGTAACGTAGCTGGGATAATGCTTTCTCTATACAGAACACCAGCAAGTTATGACCTGCGAGACTACGAAACACCTGTAGGAACCAACAAAAATTATTTTTCTGCATATGACAATCCTTATTACACAGTAAATAATAATACATATACTGACGAAACAAACCGCAACATAATTAGTGGTCATATTACCTATAACCAAAGCAAAGCTTTTAATGCATTAGTAAGAGCAGGTGTGGATACATACACTACTCATGCACAACAAAACTATTCTTATAGTAGTAATGGTAACTCAACTGCAGACGGAACTGGCCAGGTAATATTAGACACCTATAATGCAAGCCTTTATAATATTGATTTGATTTTCAATGGTGATTTTCAGTTTTTAGATGATAAGCTGACTTTGGGCTATAATGCAGGAGCATCTATTAACTCAAAGTTCTCAAATGACATGTACACTGTAGGATCTACAATGCTTTTACCAGGTCAATATAACCTAAGTAACTTCACTACTTTTGAACCTAAAAATTATGACACCAAACAAATAAAAAGGGGGATTTTCGGACAAGTTGAACTTGGTCTGTATGACCAAGTTTATTTGACACTTACAGGTAGAAATGACTGGACTAGTACATTACCAATAGATAATAGCTCATATTTTTATCCTGCCGTAAGCGCTTCCTGGTTATTTAATAAAACCCTTAACCTTCCAGACTGGATTAATTTAGGTAAAATAAGGGGAGCGTTTGCTGAAACTTATGCTTCACCAAATCCTTATAATGTTCTTACTACTTTTGCCTCTCCTTTATATACTGATACATTTGGACCGGAATTGAAGTCTCCATATGGAGGTGCTGGAGCCTTTGGATATGAAAACACCCTTAATAATCCAGAGCTAAAACCAGAACATAACAAAGAATTCGAAATAGGTTTAGAACTAGAGATGTTTAAAAGACTACGTTTAAATGCAAGTGCATATAAATCTACAAATTACGACTTATTAGTATTAGCACCAATCGCAGCATCTACTGGATTTACTTATTATTTTACCAATGGTCCAACAGTAGAGAACAAAGGATTAGAAATTGAATTAGGATACGATATATTCAAAAACACAGCTTTCCAATGGGATATCAATGTTAACTGGAGTAAAAACGTAAATAAGGTAATTGATATTCAAGATAATTTGAACTTTTCTGGAATGGGAAGTGATTTCTTTTCAGGTAACGTAGCACCATCAGTAATAAAAGGCCAGCCATTAGGCGTTATGTACGGAACAGCCTGGGAAAGAAATAATGAAGGTAAGTTAGTTATTGGATCAAATGGAGTTCCATTAGTTCAAGATGCTTCTCAAATCATTGGAAATCCAACTCCAGACTGGTTAGCAGGTATAAGAAATAATTTCAGTTATAAAAATGTATCATTAAGCTTCTTACTTGATATAAGAAAAGGTGGAGATATATGGAATGGTACACTTGCGAGACTTCATAGACTTGGAGTATCAGAAGAATCTGCTCAAGACAGAAGCGCTACTTATATTATTCCTGGAGTTACAACTTCTGGAGCACCAAATACAGTAGCAGTTACAAACAAAGTATACTATAATAGTTATTTAGGTGATGCTGGAGCAGCTAATGAGCAACAAGTGGAAAAAGATGTTAACTGGTTAAGAATGAGAGACATTAGCTTAGGATACAGTTTTGGAAAACTTCTTTCAAAAAGTGCACCATTTGTTAGAGACGCATCATTAACACTATCCGCAAGAAACTTATTTGTAATTACAAATTACAACGGTGTAGATCCGGAAAACTCTCTTGCAGGTTCAGGCTCAAACACTACTGGATTTGATTATTTTAATAATCCAGGTTCTAAAAGCTACGCTTTAACATTAAAACTTAATTTTTAGTATTATGAAAAAAATATTCTATTTATCTATAATATTAGGAGCGCTATCCCTAAATTCATGCCAAAATGAATTAGAAACATTTAACGAAAATCCTAATAGACCTACCGAAATATCTACCCCTCAGACATTACTTACAGGTGCTGAAATCGGAACAATCAATAACTCAGTAGGAAATTTAGCAAGAAGTTTTAGTATACTTACTCAGCATACTAATGGAAATAATTTTCAATCTGCTGAATTGGGAAGTTATATTATAACAGAATTAGACAATGAAGGGGACTGGGGAAATATCTACCAAGCCGGCTTAAGTGCAAACTTAATTGTAAAAAATCATGAAGCAACCTACCCTTATTATGGAGGTATTGCAAGGATATTATTAGCTCTTAACATGGGTTATGCAACAGATATTTGGGGCGACATTCCCTTTTCAGATGCATTTGGTGGAGTTGAAGGAAACATTTCTCCAAAATATGACACACAACAAGAAGTAATTGCAAAAATACAATCCTATCTTGATATAGCAATAACAGATTTATCTAAGCCTGAAAGTGCTAACCTTAATCTTACTGTACCTGGAACAGATGATATTTTTTATGGTGGAGATACTGAAAAATGGATTAAACTTGCTTACTCAATCAAAGCACGATATGCATTGAGATTAACAATAAAAGATGGAAGCACTGTAGCTGCACAGAAAGCTTTGGATTATTTACAAAATGCGATTGCTGAAAAGGAAGATAATTTAGTAGCTACTTTTGATGGAGGAAATAATCAAAGTTCATGGTACGCCTTTAACAATCAAAGAAAAGGTTACATAGGAATGGGTAAGTTTTTCATTGATTTATTGAAAGCCAATACAGATCCACGTTTAAAATATTATGCTGCACAAGTAGGAGCACCAGCTGCACCTGGAACTTATATTGGAGCTGCACCTGAATCTCCAGATGGTTCGTTTAAAACATCTCAACTTGGAACTTATGTTGCAGGAACAGCAGCGACTCCTTTAAATATTTTTACTTTTAGTGAAATAAAATTTATTGAGGCAGAAGCACAATTTAGATTAGGCCATATTCCTGAAGCTAAACTTGCTTTACAACAAGGTATAAGTGCGTCATTGATAGATGTTACCGGAGCAGACAATACTGCATTTGCAGCAGCTACATCAACTCCTACTTTGGAAAATATTATTACACAAAAATATATTGCTTTGTTTACTACTACTGAGCCATATAATGATTTTAGAAGAACAGGATTCCCTGTATTAACTCCAAATCAAGCTAGTGAATCTAAAAAGATTCCTGTAAGATTATTGACTCCAAAGTCAGAAAGAACATTAAACAACAACGCTACTGTTGTTTCTGACATATACAGTCCTGTTTGGTGGGCGACTGCTAACTAATAATAGTTTTATCTAATAGCAAACCACTCCATTCATTTGGGGTGGTTTTTTTATTTAATAAATTTATCATAAATAATCAAAAACATAATTCCCATTTTGTTATTTATAAGTCAAAATTTAAAGCAAATGTTAAATTAACATGCTCAAAACGTAAAAAAAAAAAGATTTTTATAGGAATCTTAACGATTAATTAAGATTTTTGTCGAACTAATTCAAAATATTTAAAAATGAAACTAAAGTTCAATGGATTTTTAGTGCTTTTATTAGCACTAGTTGCGCAAATTACGTTTGCACAAGAAAGAGCTGTTTCTGGAATAGTTTCTGACAACGCGGGAATCCCTTTACCTGGTGTAAGCGTATTAGTCAAAGGAACAAAAACAGGAACTCAAACAGACTTTGATGGAAAATTTTCTATTAAAGCATTACCAAGTCAAATTTTGGTATTTAGCTACATCGGAATGAAAACCCAGGAAGTAGCTGCAAGTTTAACATCAATTAACATTAAATTAAAAGATGCCTCAGTAGAGCTGGAAGGTGTTGTAGTAACTGCACTAGGTGTTAAGAAAAGTGTCCGTGCACTTGGATATGCAACACAGGAAGTGAAAGGAGCTGATCTGACGAGAGCAAACAACAACAGTCTTTCTGGTGCTTTACAAGGTAAATTAGCTGGTGTACAAATCACCCCTTCAAGTGGCGCCCCGGGAGCTTCATCTCAGATTATAATTCGTGGTGCACGATCTTTTTCAAGTAACAATACTCCTTTGTACGTTATTGATGGTATGCCTGTGGCATCTACACCAGATTTTAGTACTGGAAATAGTGTCACTGGAGCGGATATCGCAAACAGAGCTGTGGACATCGATCCAAACGAAATAGAGTCAATAAATGTTTTAAAAGGACAAGCTGCATCTGCGTTATACGGACTTAGAGCGACAAATGGTGTAATTTTAATTACAACAAAGAGTGGAAAAAACTTAGCACAAAGCGGAAAACCAGTAATTACATTTAATACTTCAGCTAGCTTTGAAACAATTTCAAAAAAACCAGAAACTCAAAATGAATATGCGCAAGGTTCTAATGGAGTATTTAATCCAAATGCATCAACTAACTGGGGGCCAAAAATTTCAGATTTACCAAACGATCCTGCATATGGAGGAAATGTAGCAAATACAAGAAATGGTGGAATATTAAGACCTGGTAAATATTATGTCCCTCAAAGAGCAAAAGCAGGTTTAGACCCATGGGTAGCACCAAGAGCTTATGACAACATTGACGACTTTTTCAATACCGGATTCACTATAAATAATTCCTTAAACATTGCACAAGCAACTGAAAAAACCAATTATTCATTTGGTATAGGGAACTCGAAACAAGAAGGTATCATTCCGGAAACAGGTATGACCAGATATACTGCAAAAGCTGTTGTAGATACAAAACTAAACAATGAATGGAAAACTGGTTTTTCATTTAACTACGTACAAACGAAAATTGATAAAAGCACATCAGCAAATGATGGTGCTATCGTAGGAGTCTTTGGTGCTCCAAGAAGTTATGATTTAAAAGGTATTGGCTTTGAAAACCCTGCTAATCCTTATGATCAAATATATTACAGACCAAGTGTTTTTAATAATCCATATTGGGCTGCTAAACATAACGAATTTAGTGAAAAAACTAATCGTGCTTATGGAAATGCTTACGTGCAGTATTCTCCAATTATAAGCGAAGACGGAACTCAAAAGCTTACAATTAAATATCAGGCAGGTCTTGATTCATGGACTACTAACTACAGAGATCTTTTTGAATTTGGCAGTAAACTTGACTTAACAGGACAAAGTAGTAATATAAGACTTAGGGGGACAACAAATGATGTAATTAATTCTTTGTTTACAATAAACTATAACTTAGATATTACAGAAGACTTTAATTTCAATATTTTGGCAGGTAATGAGTACAATCATCATAATATTAAAGAATATGAAGAAATAGGAACAGCATTTAATTTTGGTGGCTTCCCTACAATTAGAAATGCAAGAACAGTAACCGCAGAAGAATACCGCAGACAAAAACGCACTGTGGGATTTTTTGGCAACGCAGAGTTTTCATATAAAAGTATGATTTTTTTAAGTGGTACTATTCGTAAAGATATTTCTTCTAGCATGCCTAGAGGAAATAGAGATTTTATTTACCCATCAGCTTCGTTAGGCTTTGTTATAACTGAGTTGGAAGGACTTAAAGACAACACTATTCTTTCTTATGCTAAACTTAGAGGATCTATCGCAGAGGTAGGACAGGCTGGAGATTACATTTCAAACTATTACACTACTCCCGATTATAGTGGTGGATTTTGGGTGGGAGATCCAATACAATATCCAATAACTGGTACTAGTTCATTTATTCCTAACAATGTACTATATGATCCAAACTTAAAACCACAAAATACAAAATCATATGAGTTAGGAATTGATTTAAAATTCTTCAATAACAGATTTGGCATTGATTATACATTCTCTAAACAAAAATCAAAAGATCAAATTTTTAACGTTCCATTAGCTGGTTCTGTAGGAGCAAATTCATTAGTAACCAATGGTGGAAGTATGATTAATAAAGTACATGAATTTACTATAACAGCGAATCCTGTACGTACAACAGATTTTAATTGGACATTCAATGTAAACTTCTCAAAAATTGATTCATATGTTGAATCGTTAGCTGATGGAGTCGACAACATATTTTTAGGTGGATTTACAACACCTCAGCTTAGAGCCAGTGTTGGTGATCGTTTTCCAGTTATTTATGGCACAGGTTATGCAAGAGATGATAATAATAATATTATTGTAAATGCACAAGGTCTTCCTACCGCAGATGGTGAATTAAAGGTATTAGGAGAGGTTGCTCCTAAATTTACATTAGGAGGATCTACTCAGTTCACATATAAAAGATTATCATTAGGTGCTGTTGTTGACTGGAAAAATGGAGGAAAAATGTACAGTGGATCAAACAATCTAATGAACTTTTATGGTGTAGATGCCAGAACAGCAGACAGAACGTCTGAATTTATATACCCAGGTGTTAAAGCTGACGGAACTCCAAATGATATTGTTAGAGGAGGTGCATCAGATCCAAACGGTAGACAACTTTTAAACGCTGCTTTAAACAACATTGCTGAATCTGCCGTTTTTGATGCAAGTTTTATAAAATTAAGAGAAGTTACTTTAGGATATCAACTACCTAAATTAGTAAATAACACTTTAGATGTTAGAGCTTCAATCTTCGCAAGAAACATTTTACTATGGTCTGAAATGCCTAACCTTGATCCAGAAGCTACACAAGGAAATAACAACTTTGCTGGCGGATTCGAACAATGGTCAATGCCACAAACTAAGAGTATTGGTTTTGGATTGAATTTTACATTTTAATTAAAAAAAAAAATCAAATGAAGAATATAAAAATAACAATAACAGCATTAATGGCTTTGTTCTTATTCCAATCTTGTTCTGAGGACACAATGGATGACATAAACAAAAATGTTAATGATCCGACGGACATGGCTACGAGGTTAGTTATAACAGATGTTATGGTAAATACAGCCTTTACAGTAACTGGTTCTGATGCTTCATTTTACGCTGGAGTATACTCTGAATTAAGCGCTGGAAATCACAATCAAATGTACAGTGCACAAATTAGACGTTCTGATCCACAATTATCATCCACTTATAATAATGGATGGAATAATAGCTACGAACAGTTGCGAACATTAGACATAATTATTGATAAGTGTACAAATGGAGACGAAAAAGGAAATTATCAAACACTGGGTGTTGCACAGATTTTACATGCTTATAATTTAGCGATACTTACAGATCTTTTTGGAGATGTTCCTTACACAGAAGCAGGAAAACCTGGAATAATTTTCCAACCAAAAATAGATAAGCAAGAAGCAATTTATACAGATATTTTTAAAAATTTGAATGACGCTATTATTAACTTGAATAAAACGACAACATATACAAGTTTAGGAACTCAAGATGTAATTTATGGCGGAAGTTCAGCTAAATGGATTAAAGCAGCAAATGGTTTATTAGCCAGATATACTATGAGATTATCTCTAAGAAAAGCTGATTACCAAGGCGTGATTAATTACGTAAATGCTTCTTTTGCTAATGCTGACGAAGAATTAAAACTTACAAATGGCTCAGTTCCAAATCCTTTTGCCAGATTCGAATTAGACAGAGGTGCCTTATCAGTAGCTAAAAGTTTTTACGATATGATGGTAGCAAATGGTCCGGCTGATGCTCGTACAGCTGATTACTTTACTAAAATTGGAGGAGTAGTTAAGCCATTTGACAACTCAAAGGAAGATATTGAAGGACAAGATATATATTCCATCTCTGCCCTTATGGACGAGACTAACCCAATTTACCTACTAAGCTATCATGAATTATTGTTTTTGAAAGCTGAAGCTCAGGCAAGACTGGGATTATCTGAGGCTCAAACAACTTTAAACAGCGCAATTAGAGCTGCCTACACTAAAAGACAAGCGGTAACTTTTACAACTGCAGAAGCAGACACATATATTGCTTCTATAGGAACTTTATCCGGTAACGCATTGTTAAAAAAGATAATGGTAGAAAAACATATTTCATTTTATGAAAATGAAGCTATTGAGGCATACAATGACATAAGACGTTTACAAGCATTAGGTGATGGAAACCTTATTTCACTTGTTAACCCTAAACCTCAATTTTTCCCTCAAAGATTCTCTTATGGACAATCTGACGTTTCTTCTAATACAAATGTTAAAGCTGCATTTGGAGACGGCTCATATGTATATTCAGAAAAGGTTTGGTGGGCTGGAGGTACAAGATAAGACCATCAATAGAATGATGCAAATTCATATATGAGATGCATTATAATTATGATAAACCACTCTGTTCATTCAGAGTGGTTTTTTTTATATAAAACATTATCCTTACATTTGCACCATGGAAAAAGAACATCAAATATTTGGAATCAGAGCCATAATACAAGCAATTCAGGCAGGAAAAGAAGTAGATAAAGTATTCATCCAAAAAGAAATTTCGGGTGAGTTAATGAAAGATTTAATGAAAGTGATGAAACGCGCTAACATTAATTTCTCCTATGTTCCTGTTGAAAAGCTGAATCGTCTTACCCCAAATAATCATCAGGGAGCAGTTGCAACCATATCCCCTATTGGATTCATAGATTTAGAACATCTTGTTGAATCAACAATTGAATCCGGTTCTAAACCTTTGTTTTTAATTTTAGACCAGATTTCTGATGCAAGAAATTTTGGTGCTATCATAAGAACAGCTGAGTGTACTGGTGTAAATGGAATTATAGTTCAAAAAGCAGGCTCAGCTCCAGTTAACGGGGATACCGTAAAAACTTCAGCCGGAGCTGTTTTTAATGTTCCTATCTGTAAGGTTGAACATATCAAAGATGCTATTTTTTATCTTCAGGGATCAGGAATTAAAACGGTTGCTGCCACTGAAAAAACGGATCAGAATATTTATGATTTAGAACTGAATGAACCAGTTGCCATTATCATGGGATCTGAAGACAGAGGAATTAATCCTTCTGTTCTTAAAATTGTTGATGAAAAAGCAAAACTTCCAATGTTCGGCTCTATTGGATCACTTAATGTTTCTGTAGCCTGTGGGGCATTTTTATATGAAACTGTTCGTCAAAGAAGCTAAAAACTACAGTTCTATAATAAAAACCTGAAAACACTTCGATTTGAAGTGTTTTTTTTGTGCGCAACTATTTAGAAATTTGTTTTATCTTCTGATTTCGTTATGATGTAATTTACTGAAACATCAGAATTGAAATAAGTAGAAATAATTTCAGGTTCTTCGTCAGGTATCTCTATATTGACAAAATTACCGTTTTCATCAAAGTGTTTCATAAATGGATCCTGATCAGGATCAAAATCAGGCCTTTGCCAGTCATAAACAATTGGTTTTGCATATTCAGGAGTTTTATAGAATAATGTCATAGCAAATCCTGTTATAAAACCTGCCAGATGACCTTCCCAGGAAATATTTTGATCTACATCGGGAAAAACATACCAAATCATCCCGCCATAAAGTAAAATCACAGCAAATGACAATGCTACTAAACGATAATATCTAGTCTGGATGCCTTTAAAGAATATAAAGCTTACCAGAACATAAATCAATCCACTAGCCCCAATGTGATAGTTTTCACGGCCGATAAGCCACGTAATTAAACCCGAAAATAAAATTCCATAGCCAATAACCACTAAAGATTGCTTCGGGTAAAAAAACTGTAAGGCCGGCAATAATACAATAAGCGGAATAGAGTTATTATAAAGATGATTTAAATTTTCGTGGATAAACGGACTAAATAAAATGCCCTGTAAGCCGGAAAAATCACGGGGATATATTCCATTTTGGTAAAAGTCAAAATCAAACCGGATCTGTACCCAATAGATAATCCAAAGCAAAAGAACAAAAAATACCGGAAGACCAATAACAGCGGTAGAAAATTTAAAGTGGTTATCGTTCATTTTTTTATTGAGTTTAATAAATACCATCAAAAAACTATCCAATTACAATTTCCTGATAATTTGTCAGCAAAACAGAAATATCTCGATCTACAATTCATAGCCCTGATGGAAGCGGCATCCTTTTTCCTGCTGCTGCCAGCAGGAAAAAGATATAGCGGACAGCAGGAATTAGCTCCTAAAAAATCAGAATTAAAATTGAAAACTCGTAATTTTACAAAATGGAAGCACCTTTAGCAGAACGCATTCGGCCACAAAAATTAGAAGACTACATCAGTCAAAGTCATTTGGTTGGACCAAACGGATCTTTAACACAACAAATTTCGAAAGGAATTATTCCGTCATTAATCTTCTGGGGACCACCTGGAACAGGAAAGACCACACTGGCTCAAATTATTGCGCAAGAATCCAAGCGCCCTTTTTATATACTAAGCGCAATTAATTCTGGCGTTAAAGACATTCGCGATGTAATTGAAAAAGCAAAACAAAGCGGTGGGCTATTTACAGCTAAAAATCCGATTTTGTTTATTGATGAGATTCATCGTTTTAGCAAATCACAACAAGATTCCCTTTTGGCTGCTGTTGAAAAAGGATGGATTACGCTTATTGGTGCCACTACAGAAAACCCAAGTTTTGAGGTTATTCCCGCACTATTATCACGCTGTCAGGTTTATATTTTAAATGCTTTTACAAAAAATGACCTGGAAGCCTTGTTGCATCGTGCCATGAAAACGGACACTGAATTAGCTGCCAAAAATATTGTTCTAAAAGAAACCGAAGCACTGTTAAGATTATCTGGCGGAGATGGCCGAAAACTATTAAACATTTTTGAACTGGTTGTTAACGCTTCTGCGAGCAATGAAATTATCATAACAAACGACAGGGTTTTCGAACTTGTGCAGCAAAATACGGTTTTGTATGACAAGACGGGAGAACAGCACTATGACATTGTTTCTGCCTTTATAAAATCAATAAGAGGAAGTGATCCTAATGGTGCTGTATATTGGCTTGCCAGGATGATCGAAGGCGGCGAAGATGTAAAGTTTATTGCCCGAAGAATGCTGATTTTATCCAGTGAAGACATTGGAAATGCTAATCCAACAGCTTTTATAATGGCAAACAATACTTTTCAGGCTGTTTCTACTATTGGTTATCCCGAAAGTCGTATTATATTAAGCCAATGTGCCATTTATCTTGCTACATCGCCGAAAAGCAATGCTTCTTATATGGCCATTGGAAATGCCCAGCAATTAGTTAAACAAACAGGTGATCTGCCTGTTCCGATTCATTTACGCAATGCGCCGACAAAATTAATGAAAGAATTGGGTTATGGTGAAGATTACAAATATTCGCATGATTATGCCAATAACTTTGCCGAGCAGGAATTTTTGCCTGATGCTATAAAAGAAACGGTTCTTTACAACCCCGGGAGCAATTCAAGAGAGAATAGCAACCGCGAGTTTTTAAAGAACCGCTGGAAAGATAAATATGGTTATTAAACCAATTTGTATTTTAGAATTTAACTGAAACTTTTTCAGAAATCAATTTGTCATTTTGATAATATTCAAAAAACCATTGATTGTCTTTTGCATTCAAGCTTCCCTGAATACCATCTTTTATGGCAATGAAAGAATCAGGTCGGGAGGTTTTAAGCAGCTTCATAACCACTTTTGGCGTTTTATCGATCAACTGAAACCCGTTTTCTGTTGGCTGTGCATAAAGTAAATTGGGATCTGAAACATCTGCAACAGGAGCAGAAACTGAAGTTGCAGCTACAGGAGCAGCAGTAACCGCTGCTGTTGATGCAACACCAGAAGCTGTTATTGCGGTTTTGCCACTGTATTTGTAATGCAGGCCATATATAGACAGAAAAGCCATATCAAGGGATTCTCTATATGCTGCCTCATATTCTTTCTCTTTGCTTCTTCCTGTTTCAGATGTATAAACTACTTTCCCATAACAGTCTTTAAACTCTACAAAAAGTTTTGTTACCAGGAAGGCGTTATCTCTTTTTACATCTGCGTATAAAAGATCACATCTATTGAGTAATTCTGCCGGGAGCTGATCATTCTCATAAAAAGCTTGAAATCCTGCTTTTATTAAATTTGCCTTTGTCATAGTTGATAATCGATAAGGATTAATTCCTTTGGCAAAATCAAAATTTATTGGCACAATTACAGCTTTGTAATCATTAATTGACTGTGAAAAACCAATGAATGAAGTGAATAGAATAAATACTAAAAATTTAATTTTCATAATTATAAATATTTTTTGAGTTCTAATAAATTATTTATTTGTTTTATATTTTCAGGAGCGGCCACCATTTTATCATTAAAAAAAATAGCATCCAGACCAGCATTTAAAGCACCATTAACATCAGCATCCAGACAATCACCGATCATAATACAATTTTCTTTTGAAGCCATTGCCAGATTCACAGCATAATCAAAGATAATACTATTTGGCTTTTTTACACCAGCCAGGTCTGAATTTGTAATTGTATTAAAATAACCTGAAATAGCAGCATTATTAATTTTTTTATCCTGAACTCCGGCAAAACCATTCGTTATAATATGCAGCTTATATTTTGGTTTGAGATAGTCCAAAATTTCAATTGCACCTTCAAAAAGATGATTGTTATCTGTTAAAAACTCAATATAATCATTTGCAATCTGATTAATATCTTCATCAGAAATAATAAAATCTAAAGCATCAAACGAGTGCTTCAGTCTGTTATAACGTAATTCCTGATGTGTAATTTTGTCGTTCTGATATAATTTCCAGCAAGCCTGATTTACAGGAATATACTTTTGAATAAAATCCTGGCAATTGATTTCAGGAAATTTAGTCTCAAAAATTCGATTAAAAGCTAATTCTGAATTTCTGTCAAAGTCCCAAAGTGTGTGGTCTAAATCAAAAAAGACATCGGTAATATTTTTACTCATAACTCATAAAATTCCTTCATCTGCAAAACTATAATATTTTGTTTCAGTTATGATAAGATGGTCCAAAACTTTAACATCTAAACTATCTCCGGCCTGCTTTATCTTCCTGGTGATTTGCTTATCAGCATCACTCGGAATTAAACCTCCGGAAGGATGATTATGGCACAAAATTAAGCCTGTCGCTCCATTTTCTAAAGCCACCTTAAAGACTAAACGTACATCTACAATGGTTCCTGAAATACCACCTTTACTCAATTGTGACTTTAAAATCACCTTATTAGAATTATTCAGAAAAATTACCCAAAATTCTTCATGTGGAAGCTCACCAATAATTGGCTGCATAATTTCAAAAACAATTTTACTGGATGTGATTTTTGTTAATTCTACAGTGTCCTCGGCTCTTCGGCGTCTTCCTAATTCAAGAGCTGCAATAATTGCAATAGCTTTTGCCTCTCCTATTCCTTTAAAATTTGTAAGCTGAGCCAAAGACATTTTTCCCAACGAATTCAACGTATCGACACTAGCCAAAATTCGTTTACTCAGATCAACAGCCGATTCGTTTCGGCTACCGGATCCAATTAAAATGGCAATTAATTCGGCATCGCTCAAAGCATTTTTGCCTTTCAGCATTAATTTTTCGCGTGGACGGTCATCTTCTGACCAGTTTGTAATAGGAAAATGTGCTACTTCCATTGGCGTATATTTAAAGAATGTTTTTGCCCATACAAATACTATTTGTCCGGCCTACATAAGGTTCATAATTTTCAATTATTTCGAAACCCATTTTCTGATATAAATTAATTGCTTCCAGCTGCTTATACAAAGTTTCTAAAATCAACATTTTAAAACCCTGATCTATTGCTTTACTTTCGACTTCCCTAATAATTTGCTTCGCTATTCCTAAACCTCTCGCTTCTGGTAAGACAAACATTCTTTTCAATTCGGCAATAGTTTCATTATACTTTTTGAAACAGCCACAACCTACAGCTTTATCATTTAAATAAAGAAGAACCACGTTTGGATTGAATTCAATTACATTATTACCCCAATAGTTTGCTTTTAACTCCGGGTAACGTTCCCATAAAAAAGTATCGAAAGTATTGTATAAAAATATGAAATCAGGATTTTCGCTTGTTGTATGGACAACTTTAATTTTTTCAGGCATATAGTTTTATCAATATTTTCAAAAATAAGAAAAATCATTCATTAAAAGTCATTTGTTATTTTGATAATCCTTAATTTTAAACAAAAAAGAATGAAAACTATCTCCATCGTTTTAATCCTATTTTGCTTTTTTTCTTGTAATCAAAAAGAAAACAACAGTTTAGCTTTCCAAAACAATAATCAAGCTGTTTTAAAAACTTTTGAAGAAAAACTTTCAGAAGCAGCAATTTCTATAATTGATCCATCTGTCAAATATGATCCGGTCTATTTTGCAATAGCATACCCAAACGGAGATGTACCAGCAAACAAAGGGGTTTGCACAGATGTTATTATTCGTGCTTATCGAAAATTAGATATTGATTTACAAAAAGAAGTTCATGAAGACATGATTGAAAACTTTTCTAAATATCCAAATTTAGAAAAATGGAGAATGACAAAACCGGATACTAACATAGACCACAGGAGAGTGCCTAATTTAGAAGTTTTCTTTGAAAGAAAAGGGACGAAATTACCTGTTTCTGAAAATGGCAAAGATTATAAAACAGGAGAAATCGTAACCTGGATGATCAATAACAAACTTCCACATATCGGAATTGTTACCAATAAAAAATCGGCTGATGGTGAACGCAATCTAATTGTTCATAATGTTGGAGGCGGACAGGTTTTGGAAGATTGCTTGTTTGAATACAAAATTGTCGGACATTTTCGGTACAAAAAATAAATGCTCAACTTCAAAATTGCAAATTCCAAAAAAAAATGCCAGTACAAAATTGTAACTGGCACAGTATCTAATTATCTAATTGACTAATTATCTAATTAATTCTTTAACTTCATCAAAATTTAAACCTCCATAATTTCCTGAACTCATTAATAATAATGCATAATTATCCAGATTTAAGTTGAATAAATATTCTTTGAATTCGGCTGGATTGGTATAAATAATCAAATCTTCTCTATTGAAAGAACTTGCGATCTGCTCATAAGTTACTTCTTCCAATTGTTTGATTTTTACTGCATCCGGTGAATAAAACACAACAGCAACATCAGCATATTCTAAAGCCCCTTCATATTCTTTCAAAAATTCGGCATTTAAGCTGCTGTACGTATGCAACTCTAAACAAGCCACTAAAGTTCGGTTTGGGTATTGCTCTTTTACTGCTTTTGTTGTTGCAGCTACTTTACTTGGAGAATGCGCAAAATCTTTATACGCTACTTTTCCTTTCCCTTCAGCAATTTTTTCTAATCGTTTTGAAGCACCTTTAAAACTTGCAATCGCTTCATAGAAATCGGCTTCATCAACACCCATGTTCTGACAAATCCATTTTGCTCCGGCTAAATTATTCAGGTTGTGTGCTCCAAAAACTTCGATTGGCATGTCGCCTTCCGGAGTTTCTAAAAGTGTCACCCCATCATTTACTGTATAATTTGGCGTGCGGTAAGGTAATTTTCGAATTGGATTTGTGGCTGCTTCAGAAACGCGTTTTACTTCAGGATCATTTTCGTTGTATACCAAAATCCCACCGTTTGTAATTTTAGCAATGAAAATTTCAAATTGTTCAACGTAGTTTTCATACGTTGGAAAAACATTGATATGATCCCAGGCAATTCCGGAAATCAAAGCAATATTGGGCTGGTACAAATGAAACTTTGGGCGTCTGTCTATCGGAGAAGACAAATATTCATCTCCTTCTAAAACCATAAAATCATTTTCTTTTGTAAGATGCACCATGGTATCAAAACCTTCCAACTGTGCTCCCACCATATAATCAACCTCAATATTATGATAATGCATTACGTGTAAAATCATTGAAGTAATGGTTGTTTTTCCATGAGAACCACCAATTACAACACGGGTTTTATTTTTAGATTGTTCATATAAAAACTCCGGATAAGAATAAATCTTTAAGCCTAATTCCTGCGCTTTCAGCAATTCGGGATTATCTGCTTTTGCATGCATTCCTAAAATTACTGCTTCAATATCTGAAGTGATTTTTTCAGGGAACCAGCCCATTTCTGCAGGAAGAATTCCTTTTTTTTCTAATCTTGATTTTGAAGGTTCAAAAATAGCATCGTCGCTTCCTGTAACCTGATATCCTTTATTATGTAATGCTAATGCTAAATTGTGCATAGCGCTTCCGCCTATGGCGATGAAATGTGTCTTCATTTAAAATTTCAATTTTTAAGTTCCAAATTCCACATATTATTGGAATTTAGTATTTGATATTTTTATTATTTTGAGTCAAATTTTCGTTTTAATTCCAGAGCTTTTTTAGGCTCTTTTAATTTGTTCAAATATAAATTATATAATTTTTGAAATGTAACTTTTGAATTGCCAATTTCATGTGCTTTTGTATAATTTTTTTCTGCCGAATCGTATCTTTTGAAATACTCATCAATTCTGCCTTTAGACAGATAACCATCAACAGGTGATAACTTTGCCAGTTCATTAGAATATTTCAATGCTTTTGATTCGCTCCCTCCCAATATTCCGGGCAGCTGCAAATACAATTCGATTAACGCCCAGCGTGCAGGCAGATGTTTTGGATTTAAATCAATCGCTTTCTCAAATGAAAACTTCATATCATCCACCATTCCGAATGCCTTAATTTTATTTACTTCTAATGCGCGCATCCCCAAACATCCTCCGTATTTATAAAAGTAATCCGCCTCAGTAGGTTTTAACTGCTTTAGTTTTTTGTAATATGAGGCTGTTTTTTCCCATTGTTTTTCTTCCGCAGAAATGTCGGCCAAACGTTCCAGAGTCTTACTATCATTCGGATAATGTTTTAGATTCTCTTCAAAAACAGCTTCGGCTTCTTTGTACTTTTTAGCATGAAATAACTTCTCCCCTTTTTCAAAACTGGATTGTGACCATAAAAGAAATGGCATCAAAACGAAAAAAATTATTAACTGTCTCATCTATCAAAAATAACGAAATATAAAATGTATTATTTGCTTTTAGAGATAAATTAGTAATTTGTACGAAAATTTCTCACTCCTCTCCCAACCTTTTTTTTAAAACTACTCTCTATATAATAAAACTCCTTTTATGAAAAATATAGTATTTGCTCTTTTACTACTTACTTCTACCCTATTTGCTCAACAAACAGATAAAAAATGGAATAAGGTTATTGCTTTTGAAAACGAAGGCAAAGTTAAATCGGCCAGTGAAGTCGTGACACAAATTTACAAAAAAGCAGTTTCTGAAAAAGATGAAGTTCAAATGATCAAATGCTTTTTTTATCATTCCAAATACCTGTTGGTTGTAGATGAAAATGCTCAGACAAAAATCCTTAACAATCTTAAAACAGATATTAATCGTGTCTCCGTTCCTTCAAAAGCAATTCTGAATTTTATATATACAAAATGCCTGAATGATTATTATACGCGAAATAATTATAAAATCAGACAACGAACCAATACGCCTTTTCTTGATGAAGATTTTTTGACATGGACAGAAACCAATTTCAAAAACCAAATAGATTCCACATTTAAAAAAACTTTAGAAAATGAGCCTGTTTTAAACAAAACTTATCTTGCAGACTATGAAGTGATTTTTGATTTTTTTGCTTCAGAAAAGTTCAAAAAAGAAACTTTGTTTGATTATCTGCTAAGAGAAAACCTGACTTTTTATAAACAGAAAGTACGTCAATGGGAAATTGTAAAGAGTGATTTCAAAACATATACGAAACAGCTATTAGGAAAACCAGCCGATTTTACAACCATTAATTTCGACTTTGTTACCAATGAAAATCTGCGTTCTGTTTTGTCATTATATCAAAAACAGGAATCTTACAATCCTTCTCAGGACAATCAACTGGATCGAATGCAATATGTAAAAAACACTTTACTTGAGTCAGACGAAGCCTATCTTCCTTCCTTAAATTACCTTCAAAAGGAAGCAAAAGACACTATTTTAATTCAAAAGATTCAATTAGAAAAAGCGCTTTATTATTCTAAAAATGCATCAAAAGAAACTCATCCGGATTATAACTTAAAATCTGTTTCTTTATTAGACAGTATTATTTCAATAAAAAACAGATCAGATGCTTACAAATTAGCCGTACAACACAAAGACAATGTACTGGCTAAATCATTAAATATTCAGCTTCAGAAATACATCTACTCAGATGAAAATACCAGAGCATACATTAAATACAAAAACGTAACGCAGCTAAAAGTTTCTTTCTATAAAATCAGTCAGAAACAGCTTTGGGATTATTCTAATTTATATGCTAAAAAAGATAGTCTTACGACAGTATTTCTTCAAAAAAAGCCTGTTGCTACAGAAAGTTTTTCTATTGTAAATAAAAATGATTTTTTTGAATATACTACAGAAGTACATTTGCCAACATTAAAAACAGGCTCTTATTTTGTTCATTTCGAAAGTGATTCAGAGAAAAAAGACGAGAAAGCTTTTGCTTATGAAATTATTACTGTTTCGAATCTGGCTGTTTTAGCTTCTCAAAATGCATCAGGCGAAACTTTTCAGGTGGTAGACAGAAAGACCGGAAAACCTTTGGAAAACGTACGTATAAAATCAAAATACTTTAATGTAAAAACGGACAAAAATGGAATTGCGAATTACAACCGTAAAAAAGACAATTATTATAATGACGAGATTGAATTATCTACACCAAACGATTCTATTTCTATTAGAAAAAACTATCTCCAATATTTCGATTCTTATTCGGCGAATAGCAATTATGACAATAAACCAAAAGGGAAAGTAAATTTTTATTTAGACAGGGCTATTTACCGTCCGGGGCAAACAGTTTTTTACAAAGGAATCGCAGTTCAGAAAAAGAAAAACCAAACTTCTGTTGTACAGAATACATCATTCAAAATAATTATTCGGGATGCTAATGACAATGATTTCAAAGAATTTGATGTCGTTACAAACGAATTTGGCTCTTTTTCAGGAGAATTCGTCCTGCCAAAAAGTGGCCTGACAGGCAATTTTAGAATTGAAGCTGAAGAACCTGAAAACTATGAGAATGATATTAATTATGATAAAGAAGAAGACGAACATCCTTTTTGGGACCATGTTGATTTAGAAAATTCTCAAATTGATTTCAGGGTTGAAGAATACAAAAGACCTAAATTCGAAGTTGTTTTTGAACCTAAAAAAGAAACCTTTCAGATCAATCAACCCATCAAAGTAAAAGGAAGTGCCAAAGCTTTTGCCGGAAGCAATATTTCTGATGCTGTTGTAAAGTATACTGTCACAAGATTTACGAGTTATTTCAGATATTATTACAACCAGCAGGATGAAACGGAAACCTTGGCTACCGGCGAAACCAAAACGGATGCTTCCGGAAAATTCAGTATTGATTTTACAGCAATTCCGTCAAAAAACAGTAAAAAAGAACAATTACCTGTTTTTAATTATAGAATAAACATTAGCGTAACGGACATTAACGGAGAAACCCATGACGCTGAAACTGTTGTAAAAGTGGGCTATCACGACTTGGTTCTGGGGGCAGGACTTCCTGATAAAATTGAAACGAAAAATAAAAACGAAATTTCGCTGACAAGTAGCAACTTAAACGGAGAATTTAAAGCTGTAAAAGGAGAAATTAAAATTTATTACACCAGTTCTTTTTCTGATAAATTTAAACCGAGAGTCTGGCCGGTTCCTGATTTTGAAACTATTCCTAAAGAAGACTTCAAAAGATTATTTCCTTATGAAGTAAACGAAAAGACAACAAATATTGAAAGCCCAACTTTAGTTTATTCTAAAAAAATTGATACTGAAAAAGACAAAAAAGTGGTGTTGGATTTTATTTCGAATTACAAATCCGGAAACTATAAAGTCGTGTTTTCAGCAAAAGACAGTTTTGAAAATGATATACAATCTACGACCGATTTTCAAATCATCCAAAGCAAAGACAAATACAATACGAGTACTTTATTTACGATTAAACAACTTAATGAAGACCCGAAAAAAGATGGTTTTGTTACCTTAAAAATAACTTCGGAGATTCCTGAGCTTTATATTGCTGTTACAGGAAGTTACAACAGTAAAGTATTTTTTGAGAAAACCACACATTTAGAAAACAATGAAAATATCATTAAGGTTGCGTTGAAAAAAGAGTTTGAAAATCATCTTAAAATAGGTTTTCAGAGTGTTTTTGAAAATGCATCTTTTAATAATGATTTAGATGTATTGCTGAAAAAACAAGAAGTTTCAAAATTAGAATTTAATGTTGAAACTTTTAGAAATAAATTACAGCCTGGAATTAGTGAAAACTGGTCGTTCAAATTAAAGTCAACCAATACCAGCAATGAAGCAGAAGTTTTGGCTTCGATGTACGACAGTTCACTGGACCAGTTTGCGACAAGAAACTGGGGCGGGCTTGAGTTTTATGACTATTCATACAATGGAAATAATAGTAGATCAAGCTTAGGATTTGACAAAACCTCCAGTTATCTACAAAATTTAAACGCTCCAAAAAAAGGAGTTGTGCTAAATAACGAAATCACAAAACTGATTTGGTTTGGTTTTGATTTTAACAACACCAATAATTCCCTTTACGTACAAAGAGAATATCAAAAACAGCTTAATAAAAAAGCAAAGAAACCATTAAATGCCAAAATGATTTCCGGAATCATTACAGATAAAACAAACCAACCTTTACCTGGAGTTTCTGTCTCTATTAAAGGTTCACAAAGAAGTACAACTACAGATTTTGATGGTTATTACGAAATTGAAGCTGCTGAAAAGGAAGAACTTGTTTTTAGTATGATAGGGTTTAAAAGTAAAACTGTTACAATCAAAAACTCAAAAACAATTGATGCTGTTTTAGAGGAAGACGAAAATAGTTTAAAAGAAGTCGTTGTTGTGGGTTATGGGACACAGAAAAAATCAAGCTTAACGGGAGCAGTAACACAACTTAAAAGAATTGGTTCAGAAAGCATTCCGGAAGATCGTTCTGATAGTATTAGTGAAGCGTTAGCTGGAAAGGTAGCCGGGATTCAAATTAGAGGAGCGGGAAGTATTGACATTGGCTCTGCTCCAATATATGTTGTCGATGGTATAATTGTAAATGACATCAAAAACATAAATCCAGCAGATATTGCATCTATGGATGTTTTAAAAGATGCAAGCGCCACAGCAATTTACGGAAGCAGAGCTGCGAACGGGGTCATCATCCTTACCACCAAAAAAGCATTAGAAGAATTAACCCAGGTAAAAGCCAGAAAAAATTTATCAGAAACCGCATTCTTCCTTCCCAATTTAAAAACCGATTCTAAAGGAAAAGTGAGTTTCAATTTTACTTCACCCGAAGCTTTGACTGCCTGGAAACTTCGTTTGATGGCGCATAATAAAGATGCTGTTTCCGGTTATTTAGAAAAAAATGTTGTGACTCAAAAAGAGCTGATGGTTTTACCTAATCTACCACGTTTTTTTAGAGAAAAAGACACAATTGTAATCAGTGCCAAAATTTCAAATGTTACAGCTGAAGCCAAAACCGGAATATCAATTTTACAATTCTTCGATGCTGCAACCATGCAGCCTATTGATGCCAAAATGCTGAATGTTGACAATGTAAAAAACTTTACAATTCCAGCTTACGGAAACACAACGGTAAACTGGAAAATTACAATTCCAGAAGGTTTGCAGGGAGTTCAATATAAAATATTGGCAAAATCCGGAAACTTCTCTGATGGGGAAGAAAGCATACTTCCGGTTTTAACTAACAATATGCTGGTTACAGAAAGTATTCCGATCTGGGTTCGCGAGAATTCTGTAAAAGAATATACGTTTGAGAATTTAAAAACCAATACTTCCACAACTTTAAGAAATCATCAGTTTACTTTAGAATACACCTCAAATCCAACCTGGATTGCGATTCAGTCATTACCTTATTTAATGGAATATGAACATGAATGTGCCGAACAGACTTTTGCCCGTTTTTATGCGAATGCACTGGCTTCTGAAGTTATTTCGAGTAATCCTAAAATAGCAGCTGTTTTTGAAGACTGGAGAAAAAACGGAAAACTGAATTCTAAATTAGAAGAAAACGAAGAATTAAAATCGATTATTCTGGCTGAAACACCATGGCTGAAAGACGCCCAAAGCGAAGAAGAAAAGAAAAAAAATCTCGCTCTTTTATTTGATTTGGAAAAAATGAAAACTTCGCAGGAAGCAACTTTTCAAAAATTAAAACAAAAACAAAAAGCTTCAGGAGGATTTTCTTGGTTTGACGGAAGTGACGAAAACGAATACATCACCAGACATATTTTAGCTGGACTAGGGCATTTGTCTAAATTAAGCAAAGGCAACGCTTCGCAAATTGACGAAATTGCAAAAACCGGAATTTCATATATAGATTCTAAATTTCTGGAATATTATAAAATTAGAACCAAAAACCTAAAAAAAGCTGACAAGCTGATCTGGATCAATCCATATTCTGATTTGCATTATATGTATGCCAGAAGTTTTTATCTGGAGAAATATCCGCTTTCTGATACTTTGAAAAAAGCTTCTAAATTATATCTCGCTTCGGCTAAAAACAATTGGCTTTCTTATTCTCTTTACGAAAAAGGAATGACCGCTTTAATCCTAAATCGTTATGGCGAAAAAGAGGCTGCCAAAACCATTTTAGAAAGTTTAAAAGAAACTTCTTCCAACAACGAAGATTGGGGAATGTACTGGATTTCTAATAAATCAGGCTGGTATTGGTATCAGGCTCCAATTGAAACTCAGTCTTTATTAATTGAGGCTTTCGCCGAAGTGACAAACGACACCAAATCTGTTGATGCGATGAAAGTCTGGCTGCTAAAAAACAAACAAACCAAAAACTGGCCAACCACAAAATCGACCACAGAAGCCGTTTATGCCTTATTAATGCAGGGAACGGATTGGCTGAGTGTAAAAGATAACACGGTTATCAAACTCGGAGATGAAAAAATAATGACCAAAAAACTAGCAGAAAACGAAAAAGAAGCTGCAACGGGTTATATCAAAATGAACTGGAAAGCAGAGGAAGTTAAAAAAGAAATGGCTTCGATAAGCATCGAAAACAAATCAAAAGTTCCTGCATTTGGCGGGGTTTACTGGCAGTATTTTGAAGATCTGGATAAAATAAAAACCAATTCGGGTACTGTTTTGTCAGTTGCGAAAGAATTGTATCTTAAAAAGAGTACCCTCAAAGGAAACGAATTAGAAAAAATAACGTCTAAAAATCCATTAAAAACCGGAGATCTGGTAACGGTAAGATTGATTATCTCTTCTAAAGAAAATACGGAATATGTGCATTTAAAAGATATGAGAGCTTCGTGTTTTGAACCAGTAAATGTACTTTCAGAATATAAATACAACGATGGTCTGGGCTATTATATGAGTACAAAAGACGCTGCAACTCATCTTTTCTTTGATAACGTCAATAAAGGAACTTATGTAATAGAATATGATATCCGTGTGAATAACAGCGGTGAATTTTCAAATGGGATTACCACAATCGAAAGTATGTATGCTCCGGAATTTACGAGTCATACAAAAGGGATTCGGGTTAAGGTGAATTAAATGATTAAAAATAAATCTATTTTCAACCTAAAAATCAACTTTTTAAATTATTTTTAAAAAATCAAAATCATAAAACCATTCAATATGTTTGAAATGAAAATCGAGTTCCCTTCCAAAATAACATCTGAAGTGACGGGTTATGAAAAACTAATTGAATTTTATGAAAAAATGTCTACAATTTATAATAGTGAAATAACAATTGATTTTCGTAATAACTTTTGGTTAGAAGCAAATCTTTGTGCAATTTTTGGCGCAATGATTGAAGAACTTGAAAATAGAGGAAATATTATTAAATTAGATAATATTAAACAACCAAAAGATATCTTAGCAAGAAATGGTTTTTTATTAAAGTATGGAGTAAACAAACCTGCGTCGACTTATAATACTGAACTTGAATATAAAACATTTAGTCGCAAACAAGGTAAATCATTTTCATTTTATATAGATAATGAAATTTTAAAAAAGGAAGGCTTTCCAAAGCTTTCAAAACTATTAAGTAAAAAAATTAACGAAAGTATTTTTGAGTTATATGAAAATGCAAGAACGCATGGTGCTTGTAAAAACATACACACATGTGGACAGTACTTTCCAACAAAGAAATTGTTAGATATAACGATTGTTGATATGGGGCAGACAATTAAATATAACGTTAATAATTTTAATAAATCAAATTGGAGTGGAAGCGATTGTATTGAATGGGCTACTAAAGATAAAAACACCACAAAAACTGGAAATATTTCTGGTGGTTTAGGGCTTGCAATAATTTTTGACTTTATTAAATTAAACGGTGGTAAAATTCAAATTATATCTTCTGATGGTTATTGGGAATTAAGAAGAGGTAAAATATATAAACAGGAATTAAATTTTTCTTTTCCTGGAACCATAGCCAACCTCGAGTTTAATTTGTCAGACACAAACGAATATATTCTTAAAGAAGAGATAGATTTAGATAATATTTTTTAACTTTGCAAACTTATTCATGGTAATTACAATGGGAAATATAAAAATTAATGAAGTTATCGGTGGAAACTTTGCTGTTACAACTGATGATGGAAATTTAGTTTTTAATCTTTTAGACAAAAATCTAGAAGAACAAACAAAAACTAAATTAGATTTTTCGGAGATTATCGTTTTAACTACTGCTTTTTTAAATGCTGCTATAGGTCAACTTTATAGTAAATATAAAAGTGAAGAAATTGCACCTTATCTCAAATTGACCAATGTCGCTGAAGAGGATAAAATTTTATTTAAAAAAGTAACGGAAAGAGCCAAAGAATATTTTGCAAATAAAGAAAGTTTTGAAAAAAACTCTAATGATGCTATAAATGGCAACGATTAATATAGAAACTTATAAAATTGGCTATACAGACCAATTTTTTTTTGACACAAATGTTTGGTTGTTATTATTTGGAAACCTTGCTAATTACCAAAAAAAAGACCAGAAAGAATATTCAAAGTTTTTCAAAGAATCTTTACAAAGAGAAATTCCTATTTATATTTCTTCAATGATTTTATCTGAATTTGCAAATGTATTACTCAGAGTAGATTTTAAGCAATGGAAAACGAAAAATAAGTTTACAGAAAGCAAAGACTTTAAAAAAGATTTTGGAATAACACCGGACTATAAGAAAAGTGTTAAGAATGCAAAAGAACTATTACAATCAATTTTAGATTTGCCAAATATTCATCTAATTTCAGATTTCTTTAATGGAATAGATAAGGAAACCATCCTAAAAGACTTTGATATAGTTGATTTCAATGATGCTTATTTAGTAGAATTAATAAGGAACAACAAATATAAGGTAGTTACAAATGATAAGGATTTTCAAAAATTAGAATCGAAAATTGACATAATAACTAATCAAATTTAATTCAAGTATAAATAAAAAACCCGACAGACCTTGAAAAATCTGTCGGGTTTAATTTTATAAATAAATTGAGATTATTTTGCAATAGTCAATTCGTCAATAATGTTTTTTGCTCCGGCGTATTTGTCGATAATCCAAAGTACGTAACGAATATCTACGTTGATTGTTCTTTGCAATTTAGAGTCAAAAATTACGTCACCAGCCATTGCTTCGATGTTTCCGTCAAAAGCAATTCCGATTAACTCTCCTTTTCCGTTAAGAACCGGTGAACCAGAGTTTCCTCCTGTGATATCATTGTCTGTTAAAAAGTTTACGGGCATGTATCCCGCTTTATCAGCATATTGACCAAAATCTTTTGCTTTATTCAATTCTAACAAACGGGCTGGCAAATCAAATTCCTGGTCTCCCGCTTTATACTTTTTCACCATACTTTCCATGGTTGTATAGTTGTTGATTTTAGCATCATTACGAGGATCTGCAGGCAAAGCGCGAACTTTTCCGTAAGTTAATCTTAAAGTTGAGTTTGCATCCGGATATTTAATTGCATTCAGTTTTGATTCTCTTAAACCTTCCACCAATAAACGATAAGCAGTTGCAAAACCATCATCCGCTTTTGCCTGATCATCTGATTTAGTACGATATTTTGTCAGCAAATCAGAGGAGATTATATATAATGGATCTATTGGAAGCGCCGCCGGTTTTGGGCTTGCTAAGTATTCTAAAACTTTCTCTTTAGATGCAAAAAAACTAGTTTCAGTTGCTTTTGCTATGTCAGCAGTAAAATCACCATTATTAGCCGCTTTCATTTTAGCAATTTGTGGTGCTAAACCATATTCAGCCGCTTTAGAAGCATATAAATTTAACTGTGCAGTCAAAACATCTTTTTCTAACGGAGCATAAAACTCGCCATAAATATCTTCAACCATTGCGTTGATTTTAGGCAGCATTTCTGCTTTTTTAGCATCATTTTCTTTAGAGTAAGCAATCAATGCATTTCCTAAATTTGCAGGTGCTGTAGCAAGAGCTGAAGTACGTAAAAGCTGGATCAAATAATTATCGTGAGTCGCTTTTAAATTTGTTTCTCTGTAATAATCATTGATTGTCGGAATTACATTTTCATACTTTTCCTTATTCGCAGGCTTACTCGCCCAGTCGTAGAATTTATCTTCCTGTGCTGTCTTTACATCTACCGTTCCTGCTTTTGTTAAGGCATCTATCATTCCCTGACGGTTTTTCCAGTAGTTGGCTGTCGAAGCATATTTTGAAGCATACTGTAAACGAACAGTGGCATCTTTATCCATATACTTCTTCATTACATCCATTCCGGTTTTAGCACCTTCAACCCACGCAGGATAAGCATATTTTATATTTTGCTCGATTCCTCCGGCTGGCATCCAGCGGTTTGTTCTTCCCGGATACCCTAAAATCATGGCAAAATCATTTTCTTTTACACCTTTAATGCTTACAGGCAGATAATGTTTTGGCTGCAAAGGCACATTGTCTTTAGAATATTCTGCAGGATTTCCGTCTTTGTCAGCATATACTCTGAACATAGAAAAATCTCCGGTTTGACGCGGCCACTCCCAGTTATCAGTGTCTCCACCAAATTTACCCACGCTTTCAGGAGGCGTACCTACTAAACGAACATCTTTATAATCCTGATAAACGAAATAGTAATATTCATTTCCCTGAAAGAAAGGACGAACAGAAACAGTATACTTTCCGCCTTCGTTATTTTCTTTTTCAATCAAAGCGATTTCCTGCTGAATGATTTTGTTTCTTTCTGTTTCTGTCATAGAAGCATTTACTTTTGACAAAATTCTTTTAGAAACATCATCCATACGCACGAAGAAACGAACGTATAACGATTTTGGTTTCATTTCGGCACTTTTTTCTTTTGCCCAAAAACCGTCTTTAAGATAATTTTGTTCAGCAGTTGAAAGTTCGGCAATGGCATCGTAACCACAGTGGTGATTGGTCAATACCAAACCATTTTTAGAAACGATTTCAGCAGTACAACCTCCGTTAAACTGTACAATGGCATCTTTTAAACTGTGATGGTTAATGCTGTAGATTTCTTCAGCAGTTAGCTGCAGCCCCATTTTCTGCATGTCTCTATGGTTCAATCTTTCGATGAACATTAAGAACCACATACCTTCGTCGGCTCTTACTGGAAATGCCATTAGGCACATTGTTAAAAATAAAACTATTTTTTTCATATAATACTTGAATTAGTCTTGCGAAGATACTTCATTTTCACAATTTCATCATTCAATTGTCATTGAAAATGTATTTTAGTGCTACAATTTTATAATTCTATTACGAATTCAATATTATTAAACCAAAAAAATGCTCTGTTTCCAGAGCATTTTTAATATAAAACTTTTTATTTTATTATTCATTCAGCATTTTCCAAAGCTTGTCTTTTAAATCTGTCAAACCTTGCTGGGCAACAGATGAAATAAACATATACGGAACATCTTTGAAGGACACATCCAATTCGGCTTTTAATTCGGCTTTTAATTCATCGTCCAGCATATCGCATTTTGAAATTACTAAAAGACGTTCTTTATCCAGCATTTCAGGATTGTATTTCGTTAATTCATTCACCAGAATGTCATATTCTGCTTTGATATCAGGTGTATCAACCGGAACTAAAAACAATAAGGTTGAATTACGCTCAATGTGACGCAGGAAATAATGCCCAAGACCTTTTCCTTCTGCAGCCCCTTCAATAATTCCAGGAATATCTGCGATCACAAAAGACTGAAAATCCCTGTAGGCAACAATTCCAAGATTTGGCTTCAAAGTCGTAAACGGATAATCGGCAATTTTTGGTTTTGCCGAAGTCAATACAGATAATAAAGTCGATTTTCCAGCATTTGGAAAACCTACTAAACCAACATCTGCCAAAACTTTAAGTTCCAGAATAACGTCCATTTCTACACCCAACAATCCAGGTTGTGCATAACGAGGCGTCTGGTTGGTAGAACTTCTAAAATGCCAGTTTCCTAAACCTCCTTTTCCTCCTCTTGCCAGAATCTGTTTTTCTCCGTCTTCTGTAATTTCAAAAAGTGTTTCACCAGTTTCTTTATCTTTTACAACAGTTCCCAGCGGCACTTCAATAATTTTATCCTCTCCATCTGCACCAGTACTTCGATCTCCACCTCCGTCTCCACCGTGTCCAGCTTTGATATGACGGGCAAATTTTAAATGAAATAGTGTCCAAAGACCTTTATTACCAACTAAATACACATGTCCTCCACGTCCTCCGTCACCTCCGTCCGGGCCTCCTTTTTCAATAAATTTCTCCCTATGTAAATGCGTAGATCCCTTTCCTCCTTTTCCGGAAGAAACGTATATCTTAACATAATCTACAAAATTTCCTTCTGTCATTGTTTTTGTTTATGTATAGTTTCAGGTTTCAGGTTTCAGGTTTCAGGTTATGCAGTACGATAACCTGAAACTAAAAACATTTAAACTTGAAACAAAATTCTCTCTACTCTTTTAATGCTTTCACAAGCACTTTATCAATCTTTACGCCGTCCATATCGACAACTTCTAAGACAAATTTCTGCCAAATTAACTTTTCGCCTTCTTTTGGAATATGCGAAAGCTCCGTCATGATCATTCCGCTTACGGTATTTACTTCGTAATCGTTTGTCAATTCATCTAATTCGAAATAGGTTAAGAAATCGTGTAATGAATAATGTCCGTCAACCAGCCATGATCCGTCTTCTCTTTCTATTAATTGAAATTCGTCTTTATAAAAATCTGACGCATCACCTACCAAAGCTTCCAAAATATCGTTTAAGGTAATCATGCCCTGAAAAACACCGTATTCATCAGAAACTAAGGCATAATGAACACCTGTTTTTTTGAAATTTTCCAACGCTTTGTAAGCCGTTGTCTGCTCCATCAGATAAGGCGCCTCAGATGTTATGGATGCAAGGTCAAAATTATCTTTTTCGATATTGGCAAAAATATTTTTTAAGGTTACAACTCCCACAATGTCATCATAATTATCCTTGTAAACCGGATAAACGGCATGTAAATCATGCAAAACCAGTTCTTTAATTTTAGCTTTATCGTCTTTTAAAGGCAGCATGTCTACTGATTTTCGATGCGTCATTAGAGAGCTGACTTTACGGTCTCCAATGTGAAAAACACGTTCCACAATATCCTGCTCTATTTCCTGTACTTCGCCAACTTCTGTTCCTTCTTTGATAATTGCTTTGATTTCTTCCTCAGTAACTTTTCCGTCAGCGGTTGGTTTTATCTGAAAAACATTCAGTAGAAAATCTGTTGATGATGTTAGTAACCAAATGAAAGGTGCCGTAATGATTGAAATTACTTTCATTGGCATTGCCACCATTTTGGCAATGGATTCAGGATAATTTAAACCGATTCGCTTTGGCAGTAATTCACCTAAAACCAATGAGAAAAAAGTTAAAACAACAACGACGATTCCAACTGCAACTGAATGAGCATACGGTTTTAAAACTTCAAATCCGCTAACAAAAGTTTCAACATCCATTGTAATTTTATCTCCAGAGTAGATACCCGTCAAAATTCCGATTAAGGTGATTCCGATTTGTACGGTCGATAAAAATTTATTTGGGGAATTGGCTAAATCGAGTGCTGTTTTAGCGCTTTTATTTCCTTTTTTTGCTGCCGTTTCCAGTCTGTTTTTTCTAGCCGAAATCAATGCGATCTCTGACATCGAGAAAACTCCGTTTAGTAGTATCAGAAAAAATATTATTAGTATTTCCAATTTGTGGCTTGTTCGTTATATAATAGTTTGTTAATGTAATTTGCAACCTGATCGTGTTATAGCACAGATGGAAGAGAAAAGCCCGGAGCTAAAAAAAACTAATTTTTCCTGCCAGAAAACAGCGACCGGAGGAAGCTCGTTTTATGGTTTGGAAAAATAGTTTTTTTAGCGTCCCGATAGCTATCGGGATTTCACGTACAGCTGGAAAAGCTTCTACAAATTATCTATAACTGACGTTAATCTTTCTGTAATTTCTTCAATCGTTCCGATACCGTTTACGGCATGAAATTTATTTTGCTCTTTGTAATATCCAATTAACGGAGCAGTTTTTTCGTTATATTCCTGATATCTCACACGAATTTTTTCTTCATCCTGATCGTCTACTCTTCCGCTGGTTTTTCCTCTTTCTAATAAACGTGCTACCAAAATTTCGTCATCAGCTTCTAAAGCGATAGTAGCTGTAACTTCTGAACCAATTGTTGGCAAAAATTTATCTAACGCTTCAGCCTGATTGATTGTTCTTGGATATCCGTCGAATAAAAATCCTGCTGTATCAGGATGTTTTTTTACTTCATCAATTAACATTTCGGTAGTTAATTCGCAAGGAACCAACTCTCCATTGTCCATAAAAACCCTTGCTTTTTTACCTAGTTCTGTATCATTTTTTAAATTAAAACGAAAAATATCTCCTGTTGAAAGGTGTGTCAAATTGTATTTTTCTTTTAAAAATTCTGCCTGAGTTCCTTTTCCTGCTCCCGGCTTTCCAAATAAAACGATGTTAATCATAATGAATGTAATTGTTGTGACTCCCTATTTTTTAAGAAGTTTAAAATGAATATATAGTTGTGTTTGTTTAAAATTATTCTGCTAACTTATAGATTTCGGGTAAATTTCTTCCTAAACCATTATAGTCTAAACCGTAACCAACAATGAATTTGTTTGGAATCCTGATTCCGACATAATCTATTTTGATATCTTTTTTATAAGCTTCCGGTTTAAAGAACAAAGTTGCAATTTTAAAATGCTTTACATTTTGCTCCTTAAACTTCTTTTTTAACTCTTCGATTGTGTTTCCGGTGTCAATAATATCTTCGATTATGACAACGGTCCTTCCCGAAAGATCCTGATTAATTCCGATTAATTCTTTAACCGAATTGGTACTTTCCGTTCCTTCATACGAAGCCATTTTGATAAATGAAACTTCGCAGGGACTCTTATATTTTTTCAAAAAGTCTGCAACAACCATAAAAGCACCATTCAGAACACCAACAAAAATAGGTGTATCATCTCCAAAATCATCTTCTACCTGTGCCACTATTTTGGATAAAGCAAAATCAATTTCTTTAGCCGAAATAAACGGAACAAATTGTTTATCGTGAAGTTGTATCATTATTTTTGTACTTTAAAATAATGGACAAAGATACAGAATTACTACCAAACTGTAAGTATCAAAATTTTATAGTAGCTAGAGTTTTTTACGAATGTTAAATATCAGTTAATATTTACAAACGGTTTGGGGTAACTCTTTCTGAATCATTAAATTGTTGTTTGACAAATATTTAATCAAAATCAACATGAAAATTACCATACAATTATTATCTCTATGCTTATTAACTGTAATAACAGCCTGCAATGGCCAGGTAATAAAAGAGGAAAAAGAAGCGCTGGCCAAACAGCCTGCCAATGTCGTAAAAACGGCTATTGGAAATATTACACTTCCTCCGCCCTACGCAACAGAATCTAAATCTAAAAACAGTAAAGTAATAGGCTGGCCAGAAGGAAAAACGCCAAAAGCACCGGAAGGATTTACGGTTACAAAATTTGCTGACGGATTTGAGAACCCACGCTGGTGTTATATTGGTCCAAACAATGACATTTTTGTTGTTGAAAGCGGTACCAGAGCAAGCAAAAACCAAATTATAGTTTTACGTGACAAGGATAAAGACGGCGTTTTTGAAACCCGAGAAGTCTTTTTGAAAGGTCTCAACAGACCTTTGGGAATGCTTATTCTAAAAGACTTTTTTTATGTGGCAAATACAGACGGGCTTTACCGTTATCCTTATAAAAACGCTCCATTAAAACTTGAAACACAGGGAGTCAAAATTGTTGAACTTCCGGCTGGAGGATACAACAATCACTGGACACGAAGTCTTCTCGCCAACCCGGAAGGAACTAAAATTTATATTGGCGTAGGTTCTGGAAGTAATGTGGGCGAAAACGGGATGGATAAAGAAATTCGCCGTGCAGCAATTTTAGAAATCAATCCTGACGGAACCGGCGAAAAAATTTATGCTGAAGGTCTTCGAAACCCAATGGGAATGGACTGGAATCCTGCCAATAAAAAAGAACTCTGGACTGCCGTTAATGAGCGTGATGAGCTGGGCGATGATTTGGTTCCGGATTATATTACAAGTGTAAAAAGAGGTGGGTTTTATGGATGGCCTTATTCATATTTTGGTAGTATTCCTGATCCGAGATGGAAAGGCGAAAGAAAAGATTTAATCGATAAAGCAATTGTTCCTGACGTTCCGGTTGGTGCTCACACTGCTTCTTTGGGATTGGCTTTTTATACTAAAAATGCTTTTCCGGCAAAATATAAAAACGGTGCTTTTGTGGGACAGCACGGTTCATGGAATCGTTCGGTAATATCAGGCTACAAAGTGCTGTTTGTTCCTTTTAAAGATGGAAAACCATCCGGAAAACCGGAAGATTTCTTAACTGGCTTTATTTCTGATGCTGATAAAGCCGAAGTTTACGGACGCCCTGTTGCTGTTACGGTTATGAATGACGGATCACTTTTGGTAAATGATGACAGCGGGAATACGATATGGAAAGTTACGGCGAATAAGTAAAATTCCAATCTCATAATTATCGAGATAAATTCCAGATCCCAAACTTTATGCTGATTTTTAAACACATAGAGACATAGCATTTCCGGAACTTCAAAAAAGGCGTTTCACTTGTTTTTAAAACACATAACTATTCTGCGTTTTTGCAAATGAAACGACTTTATACACAAACCAAAGCTATGTCTCTATGTGTTTAAGAATTAAGCTCAGAAACTTAAACTGTCATTTATGCTTTTAAAAAAATATTGCCTTTTTCTTCTTGTTTTAATTGTTTCTCAAAACAATTTTGCCCAGGAAGAAAAAGGTAAATCTATTGATGCTGTCCAGCCTGAAAAACTGGAAGAAGTTATTATCAGTTCCTTTCATATTAATGACAGTCTGCAAAATGCGCCGGCTTCGATTGGCATTTTATCTGAAAAAGAATTACTTCGAAATAATACTACAGATATTAGCAATGTTATTAATACCATTCCCGGCGTTTTTATGCAATCGTCAAACATCACCACAACCCGAATTTCGATTCGAGGGATTGGAGCGCGAACGCCTTATGGAACAAATAAAATTCGTGCTTTTTACGGAAGTATTCCTTTAACTTCAGGAAATAGTGAAACCGTAATTGATGACATCGATCTTCAAAACATCAATCAGATTGAAATTATAAAAGGGCCGCTTTCGAGCGTTTATGGCGCTGGTTTGGGCGGTGCTATTTTAATTTCTCCTCAAACATTAAAAAAAGGTAATTATCAAGTCGAAGTCAGTTCTGTTTTTGGCTCTTACGGCTTATTGAAAAACAGAATAAGTTTTGATTTAAATGAAAAAAGCTCATCTCTAAACCTCAGCTATCACAATTTAAAAACAGATGGCTGGCGAGAAAACAGCGCTTACAATCGGGAAGGAATTACACTTGACGGCGAATTATTTAAAAAGAAAAACAGCAAACTGAGTTATTTTTCGAATTACACCTATTTAAAAGCATATATTCCGAGTTCGATCAACAAAAATACCTTTGAGAATAATCCCAAGGCAGGTGCGCCAACTTGGGTTGCATCAAAAGGGTTTAAAGAATACAAATCGACTCTGGCAGGACTGGCTTATGATTTTAAAATAAACGACCATCTCAATAATTCAACTTCTGTTTTCATTAATTACAAAGACAGCAACGAACCTCGTCCATTTGATGTTTTACGTCAATATACTTTTACTTCCGGCGCAAGAACACAGTTTTCTGGAGATTTTAAAATCGGAAAAATCAACAATCAGTTTATTGGCGGAATTGAATATTTTGCAGACAATTATAACGGAGATACTTTTCAAAATCTGTATCAGCAAAATAATGGAAACGGAAGTTTACAAGGTGATCAGCTTTCGGCAACTAATCAGAAAAGGCACTTTTACAATGTTTTTTCCCAATTCAGAACGTTACTTTCTGACCGATTTGAGATTCAGGCAGGTTTAAATTACAACAAAACCAAATTCGAACTTCAGAATGATTTTCCCGCTTCCGCGAATAATCAAATGGAACATTACAGTTATGATGGCATTTTTTCGCCACAGCTTTCTTTGTTATTCAAGCCAAATGAAATCCAGACTTTTTACTTTTCTGCAAGCCGAGGATTTTCTCTTCCCGCAACCGAAGAAACTTTAACTAGCACAGGAAATATCAATCAAAACATAAAACCAGAAACGGGTTACAACTTTGAAGTGGGAAGCAAGCTCCATCTTTTCAGTAAAAAATTATATGCTGAAATTGCGGTTTATCGAATGGAAATTAAAGATTTATTGGTTGCTAAAAGAATCGGAGACGATCAGTATAAAGGCGTAAATGCCGGAAAAACATTTCATAAAGGAATCGAAATTGCATTAAAACACAATTGGATAATCAATCGGGCTTTTAATTTAAATTCTTATGCTGGAGCTTCTGTCGGAAATTATGAATTCAAAGAATTTGCAGATAACGGAAATGATTATTCTGGAAACAAATTAACGGGAGTTCCAGCCAATACAGCAAGCGCAGGTTTTAATTTCAATACGAATTCAGGATTTTATTTTTCAGCCGATTTTCAGTTCACAGATAAAATTCCGATGAATGATTCAAACGCCAATTTTTCAGATTCTTACTCTTTGCTGAATTTAAAAACAGGATATCAATTTGAGATTTTATCGGGATTAAAAGCACATTTAGATGCTGGAATAAATAATGTCACAAACGAAAAATATGCTTCCATGATTTTGACCAATGCAACAGGTATCGGAAATGCGCAACCACGATTTTATTATCCTGGTTTGCCCATAAATTATTACGGAATTGTCTCATTAAATTACGTATTTTAGCAAAGTATTTAAACTTCGAAAAATGCTTTCTGAATTACAGGAAAAACTGAATTATGTAAATGCTTACAGGGAAAATCGGCTAAGTGCGGCACAAGATGTTTTAGAAAATCATTCACTTTTTAGCGAATTAGTTTCAATCTGTTTTACACCTTCAGACAAAAACAATCATAAAGCCTGTTGGATTTTAGAATTTGTTTCTTACGAAGAATTGCTTTGGCTGCAGCCACACCTTGATTTTTTCTGTTCGAATTTGAAAGTTTTAAAAGATGAAAGTTCGCTTCGGCCAATTGCAAAAGTGGTTCAGCTTTTGGTCACTTCACATTATAAAAAAGAGGAAAATAAAATCTGTCTATCCGAAGAAAATATACAGGATTGTATCGAAGCGAGTTTTGACTGGCTGATAAATGATGTAAAAGTCGCCACAAAAGCTTATTCAATAAGAACTTTATATCTTTTAGGAAAACATTATAAATGGATTCATCCTGAACTAAAAGTTATTCTTGATAAGGATTTCAGCGATCATTCGGCAGCTTATAAAGCCGTTGCAAAAGAAGTTTTGAAGAAAATAAAATAGGTTTTGTCAGCCACAGATTAAAAGGATTAAAAATGATTTTTAAGGTTGCCACGAATTACACTAATTTTCACTAATTGCAGTGCGTTAAAAAATTTGTGCTAATTCGTGTAATTCGTGGCAAAAAAACAGAATCCTTTTAATCCTTTTAATCTGTGGCTAAAAACTAAATTTTGGCTAAAAAAGATTAAAAAGTATCTTTGCAAAAACACAACGCAAAATGAATTATTTTTCTTCTGATTTTAAATTAGGAATATTAGGTGGCGGACAATTAGGTAAAATGCTTTTGTTCGACACCAGAAAATTTGATATACAAACTTACGTTCTGGATCCGAGTGACGAAGCGCCTAGTAAAATTGCCTGTAATAAATTCTTTCAGGGCGATTTAATGGATTATGATACGGTTTACAATTTTGGAAAACAAGTTGATGTTTTGACTTTTGAAATCGAATTGGTAAACCTTGAAGCTTTAACGCAATTAGAAAATGAGGGTTTAAAAGTATATCCATCTCCTAAAACCTTAAAAGGAATACAGAATAAAGGTGTTCAAAAAGATTTTTATGCTGCAAATAATATCCCAACTGCACCTTATAAAAGATTCGGAAATTTAGAAAATCTAAAATCTGCCGTTTCATCAAACGAAGTTGCCTTGCCATTTGTATGGAAATGTACTGAATTTGGTTATGATGGAAATGGCGTAAAAATAGTTCGCCAAGTTTCCGATTTAGATACGCTTCCAAATGTGGAATGTATTTCAGAAACTATGGTTCCTTTTAAAAACGAACTGGCGGTAATTGTCTGCAGAAATCCATCAGGAGAAATTAAAACGTATCCGGTTGTAGAAATGGAATTCCACCCGGAAGCCAATCAGGTTGAATATGTAATCTGTCCGGCAAGAATCGATGATAAAGTCGCTGAAAAAGCCAGAGCAATTGCTTTAAACGTTTCAGAAAAATTCAATCATGTTGGTTTATTGGCAGTTGAAATGTTCCAAACCAATGATGATGAAATTTTGGTAAACGAAGTTGCTCCACGCCCGCACAATTCCGGTCATTATTCTAT
Source organism: Flavobacterium flavigenum (assembly GCF_027111255.2). NCBI lineage: Bacteria > Pseudomonadati > Bacteroidota > Flavobacteriia > Flavobacteriales > Flavobacteriaceae > Flavobacterium > Flavobacterium flavigenum. Next base: position 2,324,348 of record NZ_CP114285.2, read on the forward strand.
TGAAGCGAGTTATACCTCACAGTTCGAAAATCATTTACGTGCTATCTTAGATCTTCCGTTAGGAGATACAGACAGTAAACTTGCCGGAATTATGGTTAATTTAGTTGGTGCCGAAGGTTTCTCCGGAGATGTTGTCTACGAAAATATCGAAACCATTTTAGGATGGAACGGTGTTACGCCACATATTTACGGTAAAAAACAAACACGTCCTTTTAGAAAAATGGGGCACGTTACGATTGTAAATGAAGATATGGCGGAGGCGAGACGAATTGCTGAGCAGGTTAAGAATACTATTAGAGTGATTAGTCAATAGTAATTAGCATACAAAAAATATCGTTTGCCACAAATTACACAAATTTTCACAAATTTTTCTTAGTGAATTTTAAATTTAATTCGTGTGAATTTGTGGAATTCGTGGCAAAAACAAATAACTTAAGATTTCAGCTTGTCAACTTGCAACCTGAAACTTGAAACAAAAACAAAAAACATGAGCAAAGTAGCCATCATAATGGGAAGCATCTCAGACATGCCAGTCATGCAGGATGCGATTGATATACTAAAACAATTCAATATCGAAACAGAAGTTGATATCGTTTCGGCACACAGAACACCGGAGAAATTATTTGATTTTAGTAAAAATGCACACAATCGCGGGATTTCGGCAATTATTGCCGGAGCTGGTGGAGCGGCACATTTGCCGGGAATGGTAGCTTCGATGTCGCCGCTTCCTGTAATTGGGGTTCCGGTAAAATCAAGCAATTCTATTGATGGCTGGGATTCGGTTTTATCGATTTTGCAAATGCCTGGTGGTGTTCCGGTTGCGACTGTGGCGCTAAATGGTGCAAAAAATGCCGGAATCTTAGCTGCACAAATCATCGGAAGCCATGATAAAAAAGTTCTGGATACGATTATTGCTTATAAAGAAGAATTGAAAGCGGCGGTTAATAAGGCGGCTGATGGTTTGAAGAAGTAAATTTTAATTCCACAGAGATTCACAAAAAAACTCAAAGACTCACAAAAATAACTTAGTGTATCTCTGCGTTTTCTTTGTGAATCTTTGCGTAACAATACTATACAAATATGAGCATCTTAACACAATATTTCAACACTAAACATAATACTGCGCCTTTTTCGCAAATTAAAATCGAAGATTATTTTCCGGCTTTTCAGGAAGGAATTGCTTTGGCGAAAGCTGAAATTGATGCCATCGTAAATAATCCTGAAGGACCAACTTTTGAAAACACGATTCTGGCAATGGAATTTTCGGGTGAAATTCTGGATCGTCTTTCGAGTATTTTCTTCAATTTGAATTCGGCTGAAACGAATGACGAAATGCAGAAAATCGCTCAGGAAGTTTCGCCTTTACTGGCTGAATTCGGGAATGATATTACACTGAATGCCGAATTGTTTGCTAAAATAAAAGCCGTTTACAACCAAAAAGAGAGTCTGAATCTAACTCCTGAGCAGATTACACTTTTAGATAAAAAATACAAGAGTTTCTCAAGAAACGGAGCCAATTTAGCCGAAGACAAAAAAGACCGCTTACGCGAAATTGACAAAGAATTATCAAAATTGAGTTTGCAGTTTGGCGAAAATGTTTTGGCAGAAACCAATAACTTCGAATTGCATTTAACCAACGAAAGTGACTTAGCCGGATTACCGGAAGGCACAATCGAAGCTGCCCGATTATTAGCCAAAGAGAAAGAAAAAGAAGGCTGGATTTTTACTTTAGATTATCCAAGTTATGTTCCGTTTTTGACTTATGCTGATAATCGCGAACTGCGTAAAAAAATGGCGATTGCCTTTGGAGCAAAAGGTTTTCAAAAAAACGAATTCAATAACGAAGAAAATGTTCTGAAAATTGCTAAACTTCGTCATGAAAGAGCCAATTTATTAGGGTATAAAACACATGCTCATTTTGTTCTGGAAGAAAGAATGGCACAAAGTCCGGATAAAGTTTTTACTTTTTTGAATGATTTACTGGCCAAAGCAAAACCAGCGGCTCAAAAAGAATTTGCAGAATTGACTGCTTTTGCGAAAGAACTGGACGGAATCGAGCAGCTAGAAAAATGGGATGGAGCTTATTATTCTGAAAAGTTAAAACAACAGCTTTTTAATTTAGATGATGAAAAACTAAAACCTTATTTCCAATTAGAAAAAGTTTTAGAGGGTGCTTTTACAGTTGCCCATAAACTTTTCGGATTAACATTTACCGAAGTTTTTGATATAGATAAATACCACGAAGAAGTAATAACCTATGAAGTTCACGATGCTGATAATAATTTAGTTTCGATTTTCTATGCTGATTTCTTTCCAAGAAAAGGGAAACGAAACGGCGCGTGGATGACGTCATTCAAATCGCAATACATAAAAGACGGCGTTAACGAAAGACCGCATATTTCGAACGTTTGCAACTTTACAAAACCTACAGAAACCAAACCTTCCTTATTGACTTTTAATGAAGTAACAACTTTATTTCACGAATTTGGTCATGGATTGCACGGAATGCTGGCGAATACAAACTACCCCAGTTTATCCGGAACTTCTGTTTTCTGGGATTTTGTAGAATTGCCAAGTCAGATTATGGAAAACTGGTGTTACGAGCCGGAAGCTTTAGCGTTGTTTGCAAATCATTACGAAACTGGCGAAATTATTCCGATTGAATATGTGCAGAAAATTAAGGAAAGTGCGAGTTTTCAGGAAGGTTTGGCCACACTACGTCAATTAAGTTTTGGATTATTAGATATGGCGTGGCACGGACAAGATCCAACTAATATTACTGATCTTAAAACTTTCGAAACAGCACAATTTGCCAACACTCAATTATATCCTGATGTAAAAGAAAATGCAATGAGTACAGCATTCTCTCATATTTTTCAAGGTGGTTATTCTTCCGGATATTACAGCTACAAATGGGCTGAAGTTCTGGATGCTGATGCTTTTGAATATTTTCAGGAACAAGGCATTTTCAATACTGAAGTGGCTAAAAAATTCAAAGACAATGTACTCTCAAAAGGAGGAACTGAACATCCTATGATTTTATACAAACGCTTTAGAGGTCAGGAACCAAAACCTGAAGCTTTGTTGAAAAGAGCGGGATTGCTTTAAGATTTTTAGATTTTAGACTTCTTAGATTAATAGATATTTTAGAAACCGAAGCATTTTCAGCTTCGGTTTTTTTATTTGATTTTATCTAAAAATAAATTTAGTTATCTTCGTTATTGAACCTAATCTTATATTATATACATTTTGAAAAAATATTTTAAAATAGCGCTGTATTTTGCCATTATCGGATTGATTGCAATTGTTTCTATAAATTATCATGTAAAGTCATCTACCAAAAAATACATTCATCATTCTTTGAGAAGGTTTCCTAAAAATGATGTTGGAATTATTTTTGGCGCTGGAATCAACGGTAATCAGCCAAGTAAATATCTTAAGGACAGACTCGATGCCGGAATCCGTTTGTACAAAGCAAAAAGAATCAATAAAATATTACTTTCAGGAGATAATGGCCGCGAGGAGTACGATGAATTAACAGTGATGAAAAACTATTGTTACCGACATGGAGTTGACACCACAAAAATTTTTATTGATTACGCCGGTTTCGACACCTACTCTACCCTGTACAGAGCGAAATATATTTTTAAAATAAAAAAAGCAACTTTAATTTCGCAGGAATATCATTTGAATCGCGCCCTTTATATTGGAAGAAGTCTTGGAATAAAATCAGCGGGTTATTCCGCTAACAAAGGTGATTATAGGGGGTATCAATATGTCAAATTCAGAGAATATATTTCGATATTCAAATCCTTTTTTGATGTTTTGCGAAATCGTGAGCCTCACTTTTTAGGCAATCCAATAAATATTAACGGTCCTTCAAATTATTCCAAGGAAGACAAACGATAAAAAAACAAAACCCTACGAATTAACTGTAGGGTTTGTAGTTTAAAGACAAAATAGGAATATTCGTTCTTTACTCTTTTTCTAAAACCCGCTTTGCCAGTTTTCCAACTGTTAATCCCTGAACAACAATTGAGAATAAAACGACAATATAAGTTACTTCGAGCAGCAGGTTTTTATATTCTCCTTCTGGCATCGAAAGTACAAGTGCAATAGAAACTCCACCGCGAATTCCGCCCCAGACCAGAACCATCAAAGAACCTTTGTTGTAGGCTGATCTGATTCCGAAGAATTTAAAGGTATCAAAGAATTGCCAGGGCAAAACTATAGAAGCGATTCTTGAGAAAAGTACAATAAAGATGGCAACAAAACCTGTCAGCAGTTGTTTGTTCAAGTCTGGTAATAACAACAATTCAAAACCAATAAACAGGAATAAAATAGCATTCAGGATTTCATCAATAAGTTCCCAAAACTTCTCTAAATAATCTTTTGTCACTTCGCTCATTGCGACTTTTTTACCATAATTCCCAATAATTAGTCCGGCCACTACCATGGCCAGCGGACTTGAAACATGTAAACTCTGGGCAATCAAAAATCCGCCCATTACAATAGAAAGCGTTATGAGAACGGAAACTTTATAATCGTCAATTTTCTTCATGACTTTTGATGCAGAAAATCCTAAAACAGCTCCTAATAGAAGTCCGCCAATCCCTTCCTTAATAAATAAACAGGTAATAGAGCCTAAAGTTGCATCAAATGCAGGATCAGTAGCCATTTTAAGAACAACCGCAAACATCACTACTGCTACTCCATCATTAAATAAAGATTCGCCAACGATTTTGGTTTCTATTCTTTTAGGGACTTTAGCCTCTTTTAAAACTCCCAACACCACAATGGGGTCAGTTGGAGATATTAATGTACCAAAGACTAAACAAAATATATAAGGAATTTTTATTCCTAAAATTGGTGCAATGTAATAAAGCAGCATTGAAATGATTAAAGCTGATAGTACAACGCTTATAGTAGAATAAATCATAATGGGAACTTTCTGCTCTTTAAGATCAGACATATTTACATGAAGTGCCCCTGCAAATAAAAGGAAGTTCAACATTGCGCCCATTAAAATCGCATTGAAATCGAATTCTTTTATCAAATCAAAAAAATGTTTGGTAGTCGCAGGAAAATAAGAATCTCCCAAAAGACGAATCCCTACTGAAACCAGCATCGCAATAATCATGATTCCGATCGTACCGGGGAGTTTTAAAAATCTTAGGTTTAAATAGGCGAAGAAAGAAGCCAGTACAATAAGTACCGAAAAGGTGTAGTATAATTCCATAAAAAGTGATTTTTACAAAAATATCCTTCTCATTATTTAATCTAAAATTTGAACGGTTGAATTAACACAACTTTATAATTCACCAAATAAGTTTCAATTATTTTTGAAAGTTTAAAAACTTTTACTTACATTTGAACTATGCAATTCAAAGAAGCGAAAAATAAGTTTGTACAAACCTGGGGCGCATTAGGCTCTCAATGGGGTATTAATAAAACCATGGCACAAATCCATGCTTTATTGATGGTTTCGAACGAAGCTGTTTCGATGGAAGACATTATGGAAGAATTACAAATTTCAAGAGGAAACGCCAGTATGAACCTTCGTGCTTTGATGGATTGGGGAATCGTTTACAAAGAATATAAAGCCGGAGAGAGAAAAGAGTTTTTTACTGCCGAAAAAGACTTAGATGAGTTGGCCGTAAAAATATCGAGAGAAAGAAGCAAACGAGAAATTAAGCCAGCTTTAAAAATTTTAAAAGAAGTTTCGACAATTGAAGCCAAAGATTCAGCAGAAGAAAAACACTTTGTAGATCAGACTACTAAATTATATGATTTTGTTTTAAAAGCAGATAATATGCTGGATAAGATAACAGAGTTTAATGATAACTGGTTAGGGAAATTGGTCATGAAAATCATGAAATAATTCTAAAACTAAAAAAATTTTATTAAAACTTTCATTTTTTTCTGAAAGTTTAAAACAATCAATAATTATGAAAATTCTAAATTGCATAAATATTTTTTTAGTTGGAATTCCAATAATCCTTGTTGCTTTAGGTTTTATGATACAACAAAGCAGTGGAAATTTAATTGGTTATGGGGTAATGTTTACGCCAGTACTTGGTTTATTTCAAGTTCTTTCAGGCGTATTACTTTTAATTTATAATCCAAAAGACAAAATGCTAAAATGGTATATATCTGATGTGTGCTTATTTTTCTTTTGCTGGATATGCAACTCAAATATCATCTATATACCTTTTTTAGAATTTATCCAATTTGCCCTTCCTCCAATATTGGCAATATATTTTTCTGTATTAATTTATAAAAAAGCTAATATATGAACCTAAACATCATCGCCTATTTAATTTACCTCAGCATTACCATATTCATAATCCTGAGAGTTGGAAAAATATGCTATAAAAACGGAAACGTTTATGTCGCAGAATTGATTCCAAATCATGCTGACATCTGTCAAAAGATCAATCAGGTTTTGCTTTTGGGCTATTACCTTTTAAATATTGGTTATTGTGCCATGACATTGATTTCCTGGCAAAAAATAATATCGCTTACACAATTAACTGAAATCATCTGTTTTAAAACTTCTGTCATTATTTTTATTATATCAGCATTACATTATTTAAACATTATAGTTATCACAAAATACATTCACAAATTAATCAAATAACACTAAAATCAAATATTATGGAAACTACAAAAATCTTAATCGGTTACAGCATTTATTTACCAATTGCCTTATATCTTACCTATTATGTTTCTAAAACACTATTTAAAAATGGCAAAATATTTATGCTGGATATTTTTAAAGGCCGCGAAGATATAGCCGATGCAACCAACAAACTTTTTGAAACCGGTTTTTATCTTTTAAATATTGGCTCCGCACTTATGATCCTCCAAATGAATATCAGCGAAAACAGCTATCAGGAATTAATTGAAAAATTAAGTTATAAAATTGGCGGATTTTCTATATATCTGGGAATTATGTTGTTCTTTAATTTATATTTCTTTTTTAGAGGAAAAAGAAAAGCAAAAGAAGCTCAAGAAGAAAGACTGGTTTTTAAAGCTTAATAAAAACCGCCACGAATTCACGAATTTTTTATATTCATACCAGAAATAATTAATTGATAATTCTTGAATTCGTGGCGAAAAAATTATACAAATGAAAAAACTCATTATCGCAGCAGGAACCGGATTTTTAGGACAGGTTTTAGTAAATCATTTCAAAGATAAATTTGAAGAAATCGTAATACTGACCAGAGGAAACTCAAAAACAATTGACGGAATTAAATATGTAAACTGGAATGCCAGAAATTTTACAGGCTGGGAAAAAGAATTAGAAAATGCTACGGTTTTAATCAATCTTGCCGGAAAATCAGTAGATTGCCGTTATACCAAAAAAAACAAAAAAGAGATTCTTTTATCCCGAATTGAAAGCACTAAAATTCTAAATAAAGCAGTTTTAAATTGTCAAAACCCACCAAAGCACTGGCTGAATTCTTCAACCGCAACTATTTATCGTTTTTCATTAGACAAGCAAATGGACGAAGCTGATGGAGAAATCGGAAATGATTTTTCAATCAACGTAGCGCTTTCATGGGAAAAAGCATTTTTTAAAACTGAAACACCAAAAACCTTAAAAACTGCTTTGCGAACTTCAATAGTTTTAGGAAAAAACGGAGGTGCATTTATTCCGTTGAAGAATTTAGCAAAGTTAGGTTTCGGAGGAAAACAGGGAAAAGGAGATCAGTTTGTCAGCTGGATCCATGAAGAAGATTTTGCGAATGCTGTTAATTTTATAATCGAAAAAGAAATGACAGGCTTTATCAATGTCGTTTCTCCGGAACCTATTCGAAATGCAGATTTCATGCAGAAACTTCGAAAAACAATTGGCTTTCCTTTCGGAATCCCCGTGAATACCTTTTTATTAAAAATCGGATCATTTTTTATTCGAACAGAAGCAGAACTGATTTTAAAAAGTCGAAATGTGATTCCGAAAAGACTTTTGGAAAATGGTTTTGAATTTAAGTTTGGAAGTATTGACAAGGCTTTTCAAAATTTATTGCACTAATGACAACCATAAATCTAAACACAAAAATAAAAGCATCAAAAAAAATCGTTTTTGATGTTTCGAGAGATATAGATGTACATCAGCAATCTGCACAGCTCCATCAAAAGAAAAAGCGATTGCCGGTGTGACTTCTGGTTTAATAAGTTTAAATGAAACCGTAACCTGCCGTGGCAAACACTTCGGATTTTACCTCACTCATAAAAGCCGGATCACAGCAATGACTTTTGATGATTATTTTGTAGATGAGATGGAAGAAGGAAAATTCAAAACCTTCAAACATGAGCATTTTTTTAAAGAAATAAACGGAGTCACCATAATGACAGATCAACTGCACTATGAAACTCCGTTTGGCATTATCGGAAAATTATTCGATACTCTGTTTTTAAAAAAACATCTGATTTATTTTCTATTGGAAAGAAATAAAACTCTCAAAAAAATAGCTGAAAATAAATAGAGTAATCCAAAACAGCAACTTTAATCACCGTCAAAATGGATTAACTTTCCCCCAAAAAAGCATAATCTGTTAGCGGTTATTAGTGTTTAGCACGAACAAACTCTTTAAACGATTTAATTTTTTCTTAATCTTAAAAATACTCTCGTAATGGTAAAGACTAGCTTTTTTTTAAAATATATTTACTCGCTGAAATTACTTATACTAATTCAGCCTGGTTTACAGCTTTTACGGGTACATCTTCCACATTATGTCCAAAATATGAAAACCCTCCAGTACCATTCCATTCGTTGTCTATAGCTAAATGAGCATCAAAATTTGCTAAAAAAGATCCAATTGCCGGTGGCGGAACTGAATGCACATATTGTCCTCTTAAACCAACAACCTGAGTAACATTTCCTATGCCGGTTGCAAATATTTTTCCTGTTACTGGTACTACGATATGACTATCAGGACCTTTTACAGCCTGAGTAATGACTACTGTACCTGATACAGAATGCTGTGATGGCACTACTACTAAGCTAAATGATGCAACTGGAGCGCCTGGCATTCCAACATTTCCGATTGTGCCTTTTGCTAAATAAGCACCTGCTAATAAATCTGACATAACTTTTTAATTTAATATTTTCTTACTCGTAAGGCTTTTCAGAACCGCCTCGTTTTTTTAGTGGGATCTGCTCCACTTTTTATTATCTGTTGGAAATTAGAATAGTGCTAATTTTCAACAGTAAACAGTTTTTCAAAAAATCACTTTCTGTTTTGTTTTACTAAAATTACAATGCCTGTAAAATCTTAAATAAAAAAATGTCATGAGAGAGGTATTCTTATCCATAAAGACGGTAATAAGTGGAATGAAATTACCAAAACTATCTAAAATCCAACAACATAGGTATTTTGGTTGTATGGGGATCGACATACAATTCTGCTGCTGTAACCAGTAAAACTTCGATTTCCATGAAGCGTTCATTGTAATGCAACAGTCTTTTTAATGCTGCACGCTTTTCCTGAACAAAATCCAGCTTCAGATTTTCGGAAACATTTTGTACAATCAGCAACCGCACAATTTCCTTAAAATCTTTATTGCTCGATAATTGAATCTGAAAAGCATCTGCTCCATCAGTAACCGAAATAAATTCTTCTAAATCATAATGCTGTTCACAAACTATAAATGATTTGTTTTCTCTGGATTTTAACTCCAGAAAAGGTTTTCCATCTACCTCAACCCATCGGCCTAAATCGCCAATTGCATATCGAAAAACCGGAAATCTTTTGCGAAATGTGTTCGTAACTGCAATGGTACCATATCCGTCTTTATCAGGATGGATGATTTCTACTATAATGCCTTTGATGACTGAAAACAAAGACGGGTTTTTAGTAAAATTGGACCAGGCCCAAATCCCGGTTTCGGCAGAACCGTACATGGAGTAAATTTGCTGACAACCAAATGATTTTTGTAGCAACTTTTGTACGTTGGGTCTTAAAAATTCGCCCGCATAAAACAAATTTTCTATGTATAATTTTTTGTTATTTTCTTCTAAAAACTGCGCAAAACATAATAACTTTGAAGGTGTCCCCAGTATAAAATCAGGTTTGAAATAAGTCGCGGCCTGTTCCATATCTTCATAGGCTGCATGCGAACTCAATGCCAATGTGGTTGCCTGACATTTTTCTAAAATATCATCCATAATGGCGGCTGTACGGTACATATCTGAATAACCAAAAATATTAAGGGCTATTGTTTGAGAAGTAAAAAATTTATTTTTTGTAAGCTCTTCAGCCATTGCCAGTCGCTGATTGTGATTTTCCTGTATGTCAACCGGAAAAACCAAAGGATTCTGGGTACTTCCTCCTGAACGCACCAGATAGACTCCCGTTTTTTCTTCCTGAAGTTTAAACTTTGACTTTAAAATTGGTATTAATTCTTTTTTACTCATCATTGGAGCTTCTTCAGCAGAGTCATTTCCTTTATAAAATTCGATGTACAAAGGATTTTTTTTCGCTAATTCAAAATAATTCTGCAATACGGAATAGTCTATTTGTGGAGGAATACAATCTGAATACATAAGTTGTAGTTTATCGATTTCTTCTTTTGAAATAATAGTAGTTTTTGATTAAAATTTTAGAATGATTTAAGAGGAATAACGCTTTTTGCTGCCAGGAAGGCAATCGCTCCATTGCATGCTCCTGCCATCTTTGTGACAACATACCCATTAATTGTTGGTCGTATCGATTCGGACTTTTCTGATATCGCTTGATTGAAACCGGAATTTGTAGATCTTTCCAATTTTTATAACTAGTCCGGGACAAACTTCCTTCAATCTCTCTTACTTCAATACAGGTTGTATTCAGTAATCCAACCCGGGTTTCTTTTGTTTTGAGGATCCGATACCAAAAATCAATCCCTTCGTTTAAGGAAACATTGGTTTCGTAGCGGATTTCTCCCAATATTTTTTTGTGGATTACAACATTACTGCCAACTCCCATAATGAAATCCGGTGAACTAATCGTGTGCAAAACATCGGGAATTAAAAACAAATCATTGGAAAGAGAAATCAATTCTGCTTCAAAAGATGTAATTTTTGGCAGATAATATTCTGACGGAACCAACAGAATCCCCAGAATTAAAATGCCTATATTTTCCTGTTCCATTATTGAATTGACTTGACTTAAACAAGAAGGAGTATAACAGTCATCAGCGTCCAAAAAACTGATAAGATCTCCGCAGGCCAGTTCAATACCAATATTTCTGGCATTGCCCGGACCTTTATTTTCTCTCAATTCGATGATTTGAACTTTGGTCTGCAAAAATTGCGGGGCGAAAAATGATAATGAATCTTTGAGGTAAATCAGACTTTGATCAGTACTGCAATCATCTACAATAATAATTTGTGATGGCTTTTTTTCCTGAAAAGCCAGGGAACGGATTGTATCATAAATATACTTTTCCTTATTGTAAAGAGGAATAACAACCGTATGTTTCATAATTTTATTGCTCAAATATTGGATAAATCAAAGCCCTTCCCTGATGCACATTTACAACTGTTTCATCTGAACCGCGAAACAAACCTGAGCCGTAATTTTTATCTTCTTTACACAACAGCATACCTACTAAATGAATCTGACGATTATTTTCTTCATCATTAAATTCTTTCTGATCAACAAAATGCTGAATCAGGTATTTATCCCAATTTTCTCTAATAATGGCATTCCAATCTTCGGCTGAGCAGTCACTTTTTACATACGCACCTATTCCTCTTCCACCACTGTTTAATTTTAAAATCAAATTCTGTTCCCGATCAATGAATGCATCGCAACCGGAAGCATCAGTGATTACAAAACTGGGAATGAGATACTTTTTTAAAAAATCATAATCTTCTTCGCTTAAATAATCGCTCATAATCAGATCATCATACATTACCGCCAAAACCCTTTTATCATGAATTAAAATTAAAGTCCGGATGTCATTGAAATACGAATTTTGTTCGATTAGTTTGTCTACAACATCGGGGCTTATTTTTTTTAATTCCTCCCGATCCATTTCTAAGATAAATTGTGAAACTGGTTCCCCATTTAGATGTATTGAATCATTTAACAAAAGTAATTCCTGAGGTTTTGCAGAAATTAATTCGATTCCTAATCTGGCAAGTTCCTTTTGAAGGTAAAAAATCTCAGTTCCTTTTTCATCGTCATGAATCAGCGCTACTTTTCCGTAAGGAGCAAATTGATTTTGCAAATCATCAATAAGATTCACCAAATCGGTATTCCCGATATTTTCTTTAACTTCATAACCGTTTACCTGATTGTTTATCAGCTTTAAATAATAACTAATCATCCAGCCGTTTAGTGGATATCGCGCTCCTATTTCACAGATTTTTGCCTGATTGTTCGTGTCATATAAAAAATCAGGGCGATAAAAACCCTGATTATAATGTTGGTTATTACTTTTTTTCAGTAAAGTTTCCAGGTGATTGTCCAGCTGATAATATTTTCGAATACGGTCGTCTTCAAAATAATTAAGGACAATTGCTTTACAGGCGGCATTCAAAATAATGCACAAACGATCCATCTGTTTTTTATATGCTGAAGATACGGTTACCGAAGAATCAGCAATAAATGAACGGTTTAACTTAGTGTCATTTTGAAAATATTCAGAAAACAACTGATTCCATTTTTTCTGTTTTACTGCCTGGTTTTGCTGCATCAGAATGTCTGGCATCTTAGATTGAATTTCTGTTTCTTTCTTTGTAAGAATCATTGTCGAAATATATTAAAAACTAAGTGCTTCAACTTCCATAATGTCTTCCATTACGGCAGATTTTTTAGCTAAATATTCTTTAATTATTGGTTCTAAATCATAAGATTCAAGATCAATATTCATTGCCTTGGCATAATGAAAAATAGAATTGACTGCAAAGAAGAAGTGATTCTTTTCGGTTGGACCGCAATGAACGCTTATCCATGCCAGTGTTTTTTCACATTCTTCTTCTGAAAAATTATAGTCATTTACCAGCCATGATTGAAATTTTGGAAGTATGAACTCGACTTCTCCATGCGTATAAATTTCATGAATCAATGTTGTTAATAAAGCAATCATTATATCTTTATTTCGCAGTGAGTTTTGGTCTTTCCATGCTTTAAAATCGTAAGCGCTTTGTTTTAAATATTTACGTGAAAGCCAATCGTCATCTGTACAGATATTGGTTGCCATTGTATAAAACAATTGAGAGTGTAAAATCCTGCCAACAACTGCTAAGTCTTCATCGACAATTCGGTTTAAACTTGTAATGGAATGCAGTAATGCTTTTTCATCTGCAATGGGTTGATTTTTATGAACCAGCATTGTCATACGGTTACTGATTCCTGCAACTGTCATAGCACTGTTATTGGTTTGGCTCCAGCTATGAAAAAAGTGTTGTAATCGGTCTTTATCCTGTACTTTGGATGTCAATTGGTTAAAACTTTTTTCAATTTTTGAAAATGATTCTTCCTGAACCGGTAAGAATTTTAGTAATTGATCTTTTAAATAGGATTCTTCCATTTCTTTAAGAACCGGAAGAATAATTGAACTTAGATTAGCCATGATTATTTTGCTTTAAATTGGTTACTGATTTTAGTTTTTATTATTTATTAAAAATGTTTTTTAGTAAACCTACTTTATAAGAATTTACCATAAATACAAAATGTCATCAGCCTATTACTATTTAGGTATGAAGCAATTAATTTATGTAATAAAAAACCGCATGATCAGCTATTTTTCAGTGTGAAGAATTAAAACTGAGTCCAGGGAAATATTTTACAAAGAGCGGTAGTATTTAATTTTCCTGACCACATCAATATCTTTAAAATGGTATTGCTCTAACCAATCTGCCTGATCAAAAAACAGGCAGCGGGACTCTGCAATTACAATAATGGGTTTGCTTAATGAAATTTTATATAGTGTATTCAGTAATTCAGCGTATTGAAAATCAAAAAGTGGATTGTAGAGATAAAAAATGGTACCATCGGAAATATCCGTTTTTAAAATATCATCACATACTGCAATGACATTTGTTAATTTCTCTTTTTCAATTAAATCAACACAAACATCATTACGTTCTTTAAGAATTTCAATTCCTTTGAATTTTGCATAAGGAAATTTTACAGCCCCGAATAAAATTATGTTTCCATAACCTGAACCTAAATCATAAAATACAGTCTCGTTTGTCATCACAAGAGGATCAAAAAGATCAGATAAAAAACTTGAAGAGCCGTATCTGTATGAGTTAAGGCCGTTACGGATTGTGATTTCTGAAAGGCTTAAGTTTTCTTCAATGTTATCCGAATATTTATCAATTTCAGATTGGATTTTTTTCAGCAGCTCCATATCATTTCATCATTAATAATTCTAATTTTTTCAGGGACTCTATAGCTTTTTCCATTTTAACGGCATACTCATCATTTACTTTTTGAACATCAGCATTACAAAAATTACAGATTTCTTCCTCTTCATAAACATAATTATCGCATCCGTTACATAACTTAAGTGCTTTTGGCATTCTCGGAACTCTGTTTGTATGATCTGATACTGGAACCTGAGGACTATTATTAGGTGATTGTATTTCTACTATCTCTCCTTTTTCATTTTCGACAATTATTTCAAAAAGGCCTATATCAAAAGACAATCCTGGAGCTTCCTGTGTTTTTCTTATTCTTTCGTGTAGTCCTTTCTTTTTTAATTCTAAAGCACGATGATGACAAAAAGGATTATTGCCTCTTTTACCAAATAATACATGACTTGTCCAGGTACATCCTGCCAGGCAGGAAGATTCATAGTAACAGCCTTTGCAGCCTCCCCATAATTCTTCTTTATTTCTGTATCTGGAAAAAACCATCTCTTCGCTGTATTTCCAAATATCTTCAAGATCCATATCTTTTACATTACCACCCGTATATTCAGTTGTTGGTAATGAAGGACAGCCTTTAATTTTACCGTCGGCTTCAATGCCAATTCCGGTATGTCCTGCTGAACAACCTGTGTAATATTTCTCATTCCCTTGTCTCCAGATATGTTCGTAGGGGCCAAAATAGCCAATGTTATTTCCTGCTTGTATTAAAACATTATTCGCTAATGCTTTTCTGTATATCAAAATAAGATTATCATAAAAATCAATTAATTCATAAGGCTGAAGTATCAGTTCATCCGAATTATCAACTGCATTTCCCATAGCGACTGCAAGTTGTATCTGCCAGTTTTTTACACCATTCTCAATCAGAACATCCAGAAGTTCGTTCAGTTCATTTTTACTGCTTTTTGTTATTACTGTATTCACACTTGATGGGATATTGTGCTTTTTTAGTAACTGCAGACAATTGATTACATGTTCAAAAGAATCCCTTCTCCCTCTTATTTTATTATGTGTAACAGGCATTCCGTCAATAGAAACCCCAATATTTCTTATTCCTGCTTTTTTTGCATCAATAATTCTCTCTTCGTTTAAATTGTATGCCCCGGACTGCATAGAACATTCAATGCCACTCTGGTGTATTTTTTCTATAATTTCAAGCCAGTCTTTTCTCAAAAAAGCTTCACCTCCAATAATGGTAATTTCTCTTGTCCCAAGACGTTTAAGACTATCAATAACACCAAAACATTGTTCCGTAGTCAATTCACCTGGTCTTACTTTTCCAGCTCTGGATCCGCAGTGTGAGCATTTCAAATTACAGGCTAAAGTAATTTCCCATACCACATGAACCGGCGTCGCTGTTTTATAATCATCTCTTACTCTGTATCGTGTAGAAGTCTTATTCATCTTGATTTATTTTATAGTTTGACATTAAAAAAAACGGTTTAAAAAGTAAAACTTCATAAACCGTCTTTTTTAGCTTACTTTCTTAGAGATTCAATCGCTTCTAACAATTCTAATAAAGCTGAACTTAGATCTCCTTGTTCTCTTACAGTTTGTTTAGCTTGTTCGGCTACTGCAATCATTTTTTCCAAATCATTTGAAGCAATCGCTTCTCTGATTCCTGCTGCATAAAGCATTACTACTCCCATGGTATTTTGTTTTTTGTTATTCCTACTCTTTTGGTTTTTCAGATCCACCCTTGTTTTTCTGTACAAGTCAGTATTTTCAATTCGCTTAAAGCCTTATTTATTTTTCTTTTTTAGAAGATCAATCGCTTCTAACAATTCTAGTAAAGCTGCAGTTAAGTCGCCTTGCTCTTTTATGGTTTGTTTTGCCTGTTCGGCAACAGCTTCCATCTTTGCTAAATCATTTGAGGCCAAAGCTTCTCTGATAGCGGCTCCGTATGCCATTATTATTCCCATAATATTTCACTTTTAAGTTATTCCTACTCTTTTAGGTTTTTCGCTAAACCTATTTTCTATACAAATCAATTCGTAATTAAGTCCGGGTTTATTCTGCACTGAATTATTTCTTCAACTTTTCAATTGCTTCAAGCAATTCTAACAAAGCTGCACTTAAATCACCTTGTTCTTTTATTGTTTGTTTAGCCTGTTCTGCAACGGCTTCCATCTTTGCTAAATCATTTGAGGCAATTGCTTCTCTGATAGCAACACCATATGGCATCATTACTCCCATAATTTTATTTTTTTACTTGATTATTACTTGTTCTGCGAGATATCTCTTTATAAAATAAATTGTTCTCTATTTAAAAGACTGTCGTTATTTTTTAACTGCTGAACCCAAAATGATGTAAAAAAACAGCAGGTTCATTTGGATCTACACAAGTTAAATTACCCATCGTAACTGATTTACCATCTTTGTTTTTTCCGGTAATGATGATATTTTTCATTCCTGCTTTCAATGTCCCCAATCGATTACCTTTTGTTACTTCAATTCCCATTTCATGTGGTGTACCAGTTCTGGTAGCAATAACATTACCTGAACCATTTTCTATTAATAGTATCTGTCCTATTGCCGGTGGCGGAAATAATTGAGAAACCGTAATATCTGTAAGTGGCCCCAGCGTAATATACTCAGGTAAACTTCCGGTATTAATTGCTACAGAATCTTCTTTATTAATTGTGATAGTTCTTCCAAACTCTGGTTCGCTGCTATCATTTGTACAATACATCCACGGTGTAGTGAAAGGAGTGCCATCTTCTGTTTCTCCAATTGCTACATATCTTTGATGTATGCCCAATTTAGGTTTTTGGCTTTGTGAGTCCAGATTCAGATTGTAAAATACAGACATCAAAAGTGTACCAACAGCGTAGGTTCCGGTAGCTCCTTCAATAACTGGAAGAATAACAGGCCCAACACCTCCACCATTCCAATCTACATAAGGATATACATTTACATTTTTAACTTTTACTGGTATTGCTTGCATAAGAATTCATTTTATTCCTACTCATGAGGCTTTTCAGATCCGCCTTCGCTTTTTACTGTGCGAAACAGTTCGTTTTTTTAGTGGGTTCTGCTCCACTTTATATTTTTTTGTCCTGAATAAACATTTCTCAACAAACAAATTTTTATAAATCATATAATTTGCTTTGGAAGAAATGCATCAGAAAAAATGCTGAAAATAATTTTGCCTTTTTTATTTTCTGTAGTAAAATTACATCATGAAAAAAGCAGGAAATAAAAAAATGGTATGAGAAGGAGATTTTTGCGTATGAGTGCTGTAAAAATTACAACGAGACCGTTTTTAACCCATAAATAACTTATTATCAGAACTTAAAATACTTAAACCGAATCTAAAAAGTCATTCATAAGAGAAAAAAATCAGCAAAATTTATTGTTTTAAAGAATCCTTTTTTACTGTCCCATTATTTTCTAATTTATTTGAGACGATCCCTTTTTTTATTGTATCAGATCACAAATTCATTGTGCAATGTTTTATTGATTAACTCATAATTTTTTATACTTAGCTGATACATCTTGATTATTAAAATAAGAACCAACGGACTATTTTTGAAGGAGAAAAACGAACTGCTGTGAATACCAATAAAGAAAATCCTCACTGAACTAATATTACTCTATTTTAATACAAATAAAGAACTATTAGTTCCTGAAGGATTTCTTAATTTATAATGCCGATTATAGGTTTAAAAAACCATACGATCAAAAGTTCATCAGTCTGATTTTTGTTTGCACTATAATAATTTTTAATAATTTCATTCTGGGGACAAAAAGCCATTGAGGGAATCTTGGGTATTCCAGGTGCTCACTAATCATAACAAAAGTTACAATTAGCATCGCTAAATTGTGTCCTTTTGGTAAAAGCATAGGAAATAACATCAATGCCCATCCAGAACCAATGCACCAAACACCATGGGTAAGCCCAAAAAAGAAAGAATCGCGAAAAGCTTTCCATCCAAATGCTGACAAAATTCGATGATTATGACCTAGGTTCAAAAACCGCTGTTTAATTGGTGAAATTTCCCATATTACTACAATACCAAACAATACTAATGCAGGGATATAAGACATGGGCAATAAAAGGTTAACCCCCATTATAATTTCTATCATAAAAACACCAACAATCATCCATACTAGCAGATAACCAAACACAAAAAACAAAGCACACAAGATGCGATAGCGTTTGAAGCTCTGCTGGTAAATAAACTGAATGGGCAGAATTAATTTAGGAAGCATCATTGCAATTACCATAAGTGCCCAGCCAATTAATTGCGATGAAAAAAGCTTCATCTCAAGCAACATCTGAAATGATGTTGCAGAGGGACATGAAGCAAAGACATGACAGTATTTCATTGCCATAATATGTCCGGGGTTTACCAAAAGTAGTGTCCAGACAAAAATGCTGATAATTACCATATTAATTGTAATGCGCTTATTTTGTGAAAGTGCCATATCCCTTTTTTACTTATTGCCCTGAACGGTAAATTCCTATTCGTTCTACTGTGATTTCATTCCCGTCAAGAGGAGCATCTTTACTCTTTATCTGGACATCCAGTGAATTAATATCAAGGGCACTATCAAGATGCAATTCGTCAATAACACTTGTGATATTGAACTTAAAAGTAAGTCCTGAATCACCATGAGCAGTATTTTTCATGGAGGCATCAAGGACTCCAAAAAGAGAAACAGACTTGATGAATTTTTGATTTACATAAAGGGAAAGAAAATTAGAATCTTCGCCTCCTTTTACTCCTTCCAGCTGGAGATACACCTCATCAGGAACATTAGAAACAGAAGCTTTTAAAAGACTGTTTTTTACAGATTTCCATGCGGTGTTATCTAATTGAACAGTCATTTTGGTTTCTTTATCCTTTAAAGTAACTGAACCACTACTTGCTCCTACTAATTCCTTATTTTGTTTATTGCCCATCTTAATTCCTGTTTCTAAATTTGTTGCCCCAAGTTTATTTAATCTAAGAGATAAATTCTCTTTTAAAGAACCCGGCTGAATGGTGTCATAAGAAGTTAAAGACAGATCACTATAGGTATAAGAATAATATGTCCCGTTATACTTCAAATCATTTGTAGTCTGAACATCTGCAGGTGTATAATACCAGGCAGTACCGTTTGCATCTAATGGCATAGCAAATTGTGAATTACCATTGGCTGTTGGCCCAACCAGCCAATCTGGTTGCGTTGGATTACTGTTTTTTCCGGTTACATTCCAGGCATCCCACATACGGTCAATATTAGAATGATGTAAGAAAAATATAGGGTCGAGACCTGCTGTTGCCGGCACCCCCATCAAACCTATTTGTCTTGCAGCATTTCGTCCGCCTACCATACCGTGAACAAAATTATGGGGATTCTGCTCAAGATCTCCGGTTTCTGAACCACTATGTGAAAATCCAGTTTCCCCCCCGCCATAAAAATAACCATTTAAATCGCCTGGCCCAAGTGTTGAAGGAGCAGATCCTTCACTATAAATAGTATCCCATTGGCATTGATCATTTGCTGAATTTTCTCCATTACCTACTTGTACACCAGACCCATAACGTTCAGGTACATATAAAGGATTTGGTGTGTTATCTGGTAAAACAGTAAGTGTAAATGCTGGAGGAATATTCGATTCTGTATAGATCGTAGATTGGCTTAGATAATTCCAATAAGGCAATGACCAGTCCGAAGGACCATTTAATTCAGCTATAATGCTACGAAGAATATTTTCGAGTGCTACCAAATATCCCCTGTGCCAAGGAGGAAAAAACCAAGTACCGTGCTGACATTGGTCCCAAAAAATATTTGTTAATGTACCAGATGGAAGCGTGCTTAAATTTGCAGCGGTTCCTATGTATTTAATATTGACCCAGTTTAAATATTCGTATGGCTTTGAATATAACGATTTTGGTAATAATAATTCTCCGTGAATTGCAGCATAAAACCACCAGCTTGTAGGATCGCTTACGGGGCGGGACTGCATTACCTGTACAGCTTTTGCATACCAGTAAAGATCGGTATAATTACCGGACTTGTCTATAAATTGCCCGCCGTTGTTGTCATCCCAAGCATTTTTTCTTAAATAAACTAACTGCTTCCAAGTAGTCCCGTTATCCCAATTTATCTCAGCATTGTTACTAGACAGTGTACCGGTTTTATTTCCCCCGTCATCTGTAAAGTTTACGGTAATTACTGATGGATTAGAAGTGCTTACAGTGCCCTGAAAAGGACCACGCCCGTTACTATAAGTTACGCTAATGCTAGTTTTAGATCCGGTAATTGTGATTAACACATTTTGTTGATCTACCCACTTTCTGATAAATGAATTCATATTTTAATTATTTAATTATTTGTCTTACTCATAAGGCTTTTCAGATGCCACCTTCGCATTTTACTGTGCGAAACAGTTCGCTTTTTCAGTGCTATTTAGTCTCCTTTATAATTTTCGCTACGGATAAACATCTCTCAGCAAAGGCCTTTTTATGAATCATACACCTTGCACCGAAATGAATACATTAGAAAAAAATCCTAAAAATAAATTTTACCGGGCTTTATTTTCTATAGTAAAATTACATCAGAAAAAAAGCACGAAATAAAAAAAGGGTATGAGATGGGGATTTTTACGCATGAAAGTCGTAAAAATTAAGAGGAGACTGTTTTTTTTACATAAAACACTCATTATCAAAACAAAAGAAAAGTAAAGCTGTTTTTATTTTTTGATAAAATGGATACTAATAATAGTAGAAAACATCGCTATATACACAAATACCATGGTTATTAAACAATGCTGCCCTGCGAATGAAAAGTGAAAGTATCAGCAGTTATTTCCTGTTGCAGTAACGCAATATCCAGGCTGCCATCATCCTCTGTTTTTATGTAATTTGGTTCTGGCAAATACCGTAATTGAAGATGTGGATGATACACCGTTTTTCTTCCTTTGCGGAAATATGCGCACATTACCGAAAAGCTACTATTGGAACAGACCAGAATATCGGCTTCGACAAAAGATTTAAAAATTGAATGTATCTGGTCATAATTTTTTTCTTCGCGATCAGAGCCAATTATTACTCTGGTATGCTCTCTCTTATCAAACCGCAGTAAGATATCTTCTGCATTTTGTTTTTCGGTGTAGATATTAAAACAAACATTACCAACACCATACGCCTCTTCGATATGCAAAATGATATTTTCGTAATAATCCATATCAAACATATACCTTACTGCAAATGGGCTTGTAAAGTGTTGCGGAAATTTTTCTCTGTCATAGTCTGTTCCTCTGTTAATATGAACGGCAACTTCTACAGGTGATTTGAATTTATTGATTTGTAAAGAATGAAGTTCATTAAAGTTACCGGACATTTCCTGCTGAATTTCAGTGAAGATGTTCTTTTTCGTTTTTCCTTCCAGATACCAGGGTATAGTTTGAAAGGGATGAATTCGCAAAGCATTTTCTAAGATTACTAAAGTATCGTTATTTGTCTGTGGCAACGCTTTTTCAAAATATTGCAATAACTCTTCATAATCATCAATTCCGCACCACAAAGGGCCTTCAACCCTTATTATGTTTTTATATTTCAATTTACGATCTGCTTTATTTACAACCGGATATTTAAATCCAAACCCGAAATAATCCAAATATTCGTAAGGAGTATGCACATAATTTAAATTAAATAAACGTCCAATGGTAAGACCGCCCAAAGCATCTTTCAGTTGATGACCATGATTTCCTCCTGAAGTAAATTCTATCGTAAAGTCCATTTTATATTTTTTATGAAATTTTATTTTATGATTCTTTTTACTGATTTTGCTAATTCAAACATATTGTTTACATGGGCTTCTCCTTCTAAATACTCGTAACCATGCTTTTTTTTCCGACTGATTTCACTCATTCGATTCACATATACTTCATGTTTTTTGTATACATAATCTTTACCCAGATATTTATAATGTAAGAGTTTCAATTCAATTCCTGAAGCTGCATGAGTGTTTTCATAAAAGACAGGATTACACAAATGTGCACCAGGCCTGTAGTTGATCTCTTTTACTTTTTTGGGGTCAAAAATGATTTGTTTATCAAACCTTTCTGATCGCACTCCATGCTTAACCTGCTCTGTTATTCTTTTTTTATAGTTGGCAGGAAACTCATCACTCATCATATTGTATCCAGTTACAGCAGGCATAATTATATTTTGCTCTTTAGCCTCTACTAATTTTTCCTGTAAATTTTCATCAAATAAAAATTCATCCATATCGCAAACAATGACGTAATCTGCAGTACTTCCTTTCCAACAATTATTTTTTGATGCTGTCAATTTATCTTCTACGAATTCATTTCCTGAATCCAGACATCTAAATACTACATTTTTATAAGTACTGGCTAAATGCATCGAGTCATCTGTGCTCTGATTATCAATTATGGTAATCTTACTACAGAATTCAGAATAATAATTTAAAGTATGCCGAATCATCTTTTCCTCATTAAAACAAAGCAGATAAAGCTCGATAGTAATAGTGCTGTTTTGAGTCATAATTTTACTAAGTCACTTTTATGGTTTCCATTACCAAAATATTTAAACCCGCAACTTCAAAGAAAAACCTTCAAGCCTGAATTACAATACTTTTTATCTCCTATCAAAGCTATAGTAAGCCCTTGTATAGAAAATAAAAAATGTCACAAGAAAAAGATTCCTTGCTATAAGACAAACAGAATAGTAATAGAATTATAAAAAAACAATCATAAGCCACCAAAGAATCGGTACGCTTTCTACCCAGAAAGAAGTATAATATTTAGAACGGCTGGGATTTGCAAAGAAAATAAACAGCATCAGCATTATAACCATAATAAGATTGATTATAGCATCACGGTAATTAAATGTAGAGATTAAAATTTCTAAAAACCAAAACGGAATCAGTAATAAAAAGCCCAAAAGTTTAGTTCTTTTTACCCCGATTGTCTGTGGAACGGTTTGAAGGTGCGGATCGTCATTCGCTAAATCAATAATTTCAAAAACCAGAATCAGTACAAAAACCAATATAAAACGCTGAATTGATTTTATAAAAAAATCAGATGTTAATCCTGATCCCGCATTAATTAAAGGCAAAACCAGTGTTGCTCCTACCCAGCAAATGGCCACAATGTAAATTTTTACGCCCGCCCAGTTTCTGGCATTTCTTCTATTGGGAAAAAATGGAAGCGTATAAAGTGCCGTAACAGCAAAAATCCCAAAAGAGACAATTTGTGTAATGTGCTCTAGTTGCAGAAAATAATAACCGGACAAAATCACCGAAAGAAAACTTAAAACAGCAATAATTTTCAGTTGAATTCCGATTAGATTTTTCTTGACACGAACCAGTGCATCATATTTAACAAAATTATACCCCACAATTGTCCCAAAAAAAACAAACAGAGCCATCGCTTCATTATACTGAATATGAAAGACATGAAATGTGATATGTACCAAAGCATAACACGACAAAGCCACGTGAATACTGCTGTTTAAGTAAAAATCGAATATCTGTTTCAATAGTTTCATCCCTCAAATCTAATCAATTGTTAATAAACTCACCTATTGGTTGAAAAATTCATAAAAATTGAAGTTAAAAATACCCATTAAATTATTAATAATACTTAATTTTGCGCCACAAAAAAACAACACATTTACTATAAAATGTAATAAAGATTGTATTCTGCTGACCAACTTAAAAGAATACAAGATAAAATTACATTCTTTTTAAAAAATTAGATAGCTACAAATGAGAACAGATGCTTTTGCTTTAAGACACATTGGACCAAGAGAAACCGATCTTCCGTTTATGTTGAAGACCATTGGAGTTGACTCGATTGAACAACTGGTTTATGAAACACTTCCGGATGACATTCGTCTAAAAGCACCTTTGAATTTAGATCCTGCCATGACAGAATTCGAATATGCCAATCATATTCGTGACTTAGGGAAGAAAAACAGAACATTTAAATCATACATTGGTTTAGGTTATCACCCAACTATCGTTCCGGCTCCAATTCAAAGAAACATCTTCGAAAATCCAGGATGGTATACGGCTTACACACCGTATCAGGCAGAAATTGCACAAGGTCGTCTGGAAGCTATTTTAAATTTCCAGACTACGGTTATTGAATTAACCGGAATGGAAATCGCAAATGCTTCTTTATTAGATGAAGGAACTGCAGCTGCTGAAGCCATGGCTTTGTTGTTTGATGTTCGTACTCGTGACCAAAAGAAAAACAACACACATAAATTCTTCGTTTCTGAAGAAATTTTGCCTCAAACTTTATCTGTACTTCAAACACGTTCAACTCCAATTGGAATTGAATTAGTTGTTGGAAACCACGAAACTTTTGATTTTTCAAATGAGTTTTTCGGAGCGATTTTACAATATCCGGGAAAATACGGTCAGGTAAATGATTACAGTGCTTTTGTTGCTAAAGCAAAAGAAAACGAAATAAAAGTGGCCTTCGCTGCCGATATTTTATCATTAGCGACTTTAACTTCTCCTGGAGAAATGGGAGCTGCAGTTGTAGTGGGAACTACTCAGCGTTTTGGTGTTCCAATGGGGTACGGCGGACCTCACGCTGCATTTTTTGCAACTAAAGACGAATACAAAAGATCTATGCCGGGGCGTATTATCGGAGTTTCTGTTGATGCAAACGGAAACCGTGCTTTACGTATGGCTTTAGGAACTCGCGAACAGCACATTAAACGCGAAAAAGCAACTTCTAACATTTGTACGGCTCAGGTTTTATTAGCGGTTATGGCTGGAATGTATGCCGTTTACCACGGACCAAAAGGTTTAAAATATATTGCAAACAAAGTTCACGCATCTGCAGTTACTACTGCTGAAGCTTTAAATAAATTAGGTGTTTACCAAACCAACACAGCTTTCTTTGATACTATTTTAGTAAAAGCTGACGCTCAAAAAGTAAAAACTGTTGCAGAGAAAAACAAAGTAAACTTCTTCTATCCTGATGCTGATAGTATTTCGATTTCATTCAACGAAACGACTTCTGTTGCAGACATAAATCAAATTATTGCCATTTTTGCTAACGCTTTAGGAAAAGAAACTTTTACGGTTTCTGAATTATCAGAAGCAAGTCAATTACCGGCTTCTTTAGAAAGAACCTCTTCTTTCTTAACGCATGATGTTTTCAACAATCATCATTCAGAAAGTCAGTTAATGCGTTACATCAAAAAATTAGAGCGTAAAGATTTATCATTGAATCACTCGATGATTTCGTTAGGTTCTTGTACAATGAAATTAAACGCAGCTTCTGAAATGTTGCCTCTTTCAATGCCAAACTGGAACAGCATTCACCCGTTTGCACCAGTTGATCAGGTTGAAGGTTACCTTACCATGTTGAAGAGATTAGAGCAGCAATTAAATGTAATTACTGGTTTTGCCGGAACAACTTTGCAGCCAAACTCTGGAGCGCAAGGTGAATATGCTGGTCTAATGGCAATTCGTGCGTACCACATGTCAAGAAACGAAGGTCACCGTAATGTATGTTTGATTCCTTCATCTGCGCACGGAACAAATCCTGCTTCTGCAGCGATGGCCGGAATGAAAATTATAGTTACGAAAACTACTCCGGAAGGAAACATTGACGTAGAAGATTTAAGAGAAAAAGCAATTGAACACAAAGATGATTTATCTTGTTTAATGGTAACGTATCCTTCTACTCACGGCGTTTTCGAATCTTCAATTATCGAAATCACAAAATTAATCCACGACAACGGCGGATTAGTATATATGGATGGTGCAAATATGAACGCGCAAGTTGGATTAACAAATCCGGCTACAATTGGCGCTGACGTTTGTCACTTAAACTTACACAAAACTTTCGCTATTCCTCACGGAGGCGGTGGACCTGGAGTTGGACCAATTTGCGTGAACGAAAAATTAGTTCCGTTCTTGCCAACTAACCCAATCTTAAATGTTGGTGGTGAGCAAGCGATTACTGCTATTTCATCTGCACCTTACGGATCTGCTCTGGTTTGTTTAATTTCTTACGGTTACATTACTATGATGGGTGCCGAAGGATTAAAAAGCGCTACAGAACACGCGATCTTAAATGCTAACTATATGAAAGCACGTTTCGAAGGTCACTATCCAATTCTTTATACAGGAGAATGCGGAAGAGCAGCTCACGAAATGATTTTAGATTGTCGTGCATTCAAAGAAAACGGAATTGAAGTGGGCGATATCGCAAAACGTTTAATGGATTACGGTTTCCACGCGCCGACGGTTTCTTTCCCGGTAGCAGGAACTTTAATGATCGAACCAACAGAATCGGAAGATTTAGCCGAATTAGACCGTTTTTGTGATGCATTGATCTCAATCAGAAAAGAAATTGAAGAAGCAAAAGCTGATGATAAAAACAACGTATTGAAAAATGCACCGCACACATTAGCTATGTTAACTACTGATAACTGGGATTTCCCTTACTCAAGAGAAAAAGCCGCTTATCCATTAGATTACATTGCCGAAAATAAATTCTGGCCATCAGTTCGTCGTGTTGACGATGCGTACGGTGACAGAAATTTAGTTTGCAGCTGCGCTCCTATTGAAGCTTATATGGAGAATTAAAAAATAACTCCATTTTAAATAATAAAAATTTAAAATCCCTTATTAAAGAGCTACTAATCGGTAGCTCTTTTTTGTTCGTCAATTTATTAAGTATTCTCTCTGATAAAATTGGTTTTTACTGAAAACGCTCATTTATAGTTATTTCAGCACTAATACCAATTAATCCTTTTTTGTTATCCTATATACAATCGGTTGTTGAATTTTTAGTATTTTAATAATGTCTAATAGGTTTATGTGGTAAAATATTTAGCTAAAATACTAATAATTAAAAAATTACAGTTAAAAATTTTAATATTTTTCTCACAATCGGTTGTTTTTTATTATTATATTAGCTAAATATTTAACCTCAAAAACCATTATTATGAAAAAAAGAATCGCATCTTTATTACTAATTAGTGTTTTAACATTTACAAGCTGTTCAAAAGATGAAGAATCAGCTGTAATTGAAAACACGACTACGCAAAAGGATACAAAACCTACAAATCTTACCGGAAAAGAAAGTTCTAATGCTGCTATCGAAGTCGGAACTGTTCAGCAGTATATTAGAGGCTTCGGAGGGGCCAACATCAGGGGCTGGGTAGCTGATTTGACTGCCAATCAAAAAATCAAAGCTTTCTCCACTACGGAAGGTTTAGGGCTAAGCGTTCTTAGAGTCAGAATTTCTCCTAACAGCTCTGACTGGACAGCAGAAAAAGCAACAATTGATGCGGCTAAATCCTACGGAGCAACCATTATAGCATCTTCATGGACTGCACCGGCTTCAATGAAAGACAACAACAATCTTGTGGCAGGAAAACTAAAAACGAGTTCTTATGCTGCTTACGCACAACACCTTAAAAACTTCAATACGACTGTAGGAGGAGTTGCAGCAATTAGCCCAATAAACGAACCAAACATTAATGTAAGTTATGAATCAATGGAGTTGACAGCTTCAGAAGTTGCCAATTTTGTTGCTGCCCAGGGAGATAACTGTGGTACTAAAATAATGGCCCCAGAACCTTTTAACATGAATACAACTTATATTAATACTTACCTGAGCAACACAACAGCCAAAAATAAAACCAGTTATATTGCTGGTCACATATACGGCGCAAATCCGACATATGTAAATTTTGGAAAAGAAGTCTGGATGACAGAGCATATTACGGATACAAACGATGCCAACATCTGGACTGGCGCCATGAACACTGCCAAAGAAATACACAAGTGTATGGTGGCGGGCTATAGTATGTATACGTGGTGGTATATAAGAAGAAGCTATGGTTTGCTTGATGAAAACGGCAATATAACAAAACGCGGTTACGCAATGACACATTTCTCCCGATGGATTCGTCCTGGATTTAATAAAGTTAACTGTACTGCAAACCCTTCATCTGGTGTTTATATTACGGCATACAAAAAAGACAACAAATTGGTTATTGTGGCTATAAATGACAATGCCGAAATAACGTATCAGCCTTTTAGTTATAGCAATATTTCAATTACTGGATTTAATCGTTACAAAACAACCAGTTCATCTAATTTAGCGGCTGATAATATTGCTGTATCAGGGGGTAACTTCGGAATTAACTTGCCTGCATCAAGCATTACAACTTTGGTTTCTTACTAATCCTTCCAATTTAAGTAAAGATTAAATGCTCCAATAAATCGGAGCATTTTTTATTATATCAAATACTGTCGAACAAACCTTCAAAATTTCTTCAAAACTCTGTTTTCATTGAAAAATAGACAGTATTCTGCTAAAAATATTACTATTTCATAATTATATGCGCGCATAGTAATTTTTATCACTGTTTTATTATAATTATTTATAAATTAGCTAAAATTTTTGGAAAAAAGAAGTAATGAAAATAAAGATAATAGGTATAGGAAGCTATATTCCGCAAAAAGAAGTTAAGAATACCGATTTTGACAAACATGTTTTTTTAAATGAAGATGGAACTCCTTTTGGTTATCCTAACGAAACAGTAATTAGAAAATTCAAAGGTATTACCGGAATCCAAAACCGCCGATATGCTGAAGACCAACATACAACTTCTGATTTAGCTTTTTTTGCAGCCGAAAAAGCCATTGCAAATGCTAATATTGACAAAGAGACTTTAGATTATATCATTTTTGCACACAATTTTGGCGATGTTAAATCGGGAACTGTTCAGTCAGACATGATTCCAAGTTTAGCAACCCGTGTTAAAAACAAACTGGATATCAAAAACCCAAAATGTGTGGCTTACGATATCCTTTTTGGTTGTCCAGGATGGATTGAAGGTGTATTGCAGGCCAATGCTTTCATCAAATCAGGAATGGCAAAAAGAGTTTTGGTAATTGGTGCCGAAACACTTTCGAGAGTGGTTGACGATCACGATCGCGATTCGATGATTTACTCAGACGGTGCCGGAGCTTCAATCTTAGAAGCCTCCACCGATGAAGCCGGTTTGTTATCTTACGAAAGTGCCACTTTTGCCAATGATGAAGCCAACTTCCTTTTCTTCGGTAAATCATATAATCCTGATCTGGATCCGGACATCAAATACATCAAAATGTATGGCCGCAAAATTTACGAATTTGCACTAAGCAATGTTCCAACCGCCATGAAGGAATGTCTAGATAAAAGCGGCATTGCCATAGATGAGGTTAAAAAAATCCTGATCCATCAGGCAAATGAAAAAATGGACGAAGCTATAATCGACCGTTTTTATAAACTATATGACAGAACCGCTCCTAAAGACATTATGCCAATGAGTATCCATGATTTAGGAAACAGCAGTGTTGCCACCGTACCAACTTTATACGACCTGTTAATTCAGGGCAAAATAGAAAATCACGAAATCAGCAAAGGCGATGTAGTTATTTTCGCTTCGGTTGGAGCAGGAATGAACATCAACGCATTCGTATATAGATATTAATTTCAGTAGCTATTCCGGCTATCCATTACAAGTCCACACTTAAAAAATGTGTTTTTATGCCTTAAAAAAGCTTCTTCCAGTCGCTTCTTTAAACCTGCAAAAACTACACTTTTTAAGTCGTGGGCTTTTCATTTCTATCCGGGCTAAAAAACACCAAAACTATAAGATATCTTTGTATATTTGCCACCTAATCAAAAAATCAAGAACTAGCCCTGCCTCGTTCACACCTATACTATGTACGAAAAAACGTTTCCAAATAAAAGATTCAAACTTACTCTGGAGTTTTTACAAAAACACATCAAAACATCTGAAACTATTCTGGATTTAGGGGTTGAAAATCCGTTTTCAAAAATCATGAAAGAAGCCGGTTTTTCAGTAAAAAACACGAGCGGAGAAGATTTAGACATGAATCAGGATGCCTTAAAAAATGATAAAACTGACGTGGTAACGGCTTTCGAAATTTTCGAACATTTATTGAATCCGTTTACAATCCTGAAAGAAATCCAATCGGATAAACTTTTAATTTCGATTCCGATGCGTTTATGGTTTTCTCCGGCTTATCGTTCTAAAACAGATATGTGGGACAGACATTACCACGAATTTGAAGACTGGCAGCTGGACTGGCTTCTGGAAAAAACCGGCTGGAAAATCATCGACAGACAAAAGTGGACCAACCCGGTTAAAAAATTCGGACTAAGGCCATTTTTAAGAAGCTTCACAAACAGATACTACATTGTCTATGCTGAAAAGGCATAAATAATGTAAATTCCAAAAATAAAATTCCAACTTTGGAAATCTCAAAAAACAAACTCCAAATTCCAATTGAACTTGCTTTTGATTGGAATTTGGACTCGAGCGATAGCGAACTGGCGTAGCAATTTAAGAGATTGGAATTTTAAATTCAAAATTTATGAAATATTATATCGTCATTCCCGCACACAACGAACAGGATTTAATTGGCCTGACTTTACAATCCCTGGTTTCACAAACCGTTTTACCATCAAAAGTTGTGGTGGTTAATGACAATTCAACTGATAAAACAGAAGAAGTAGTTTTGAGTTTTGCAAAAGAAAATCCTTTTATTTCTGTTGTCAACAAAACTTCAGATGCAATTCACATGCCGGGGAGCAAAGTGATTCAGGCATTTCAGAAAGGTTTTGAAACCTTAGATTCTGATTATGAAATCATTGTCAAAATAGACGGAGATTTAATTTTCCCACCAAACTATTTCGAATCCATTATTAAACATTTCGAATCCGATTCAAAAGTCGGAATGGCTGGAGGATTTTGTTATATTGAAAAAAACGGTGGCTGGATTTTAGAAAATTTAACCGACAAAGATCATATTCGCGGCGCTTTAAAAGCGTATCGCAAAGAAACCTTCAATCAAATAGGAGGCTTACGTCCTGCAATGGGCTGGGACACCGTAGATGAATTATTATGTAAATATTACGGCTGGAAAATTGTAACAGACGAATCGTTACAAGTAAAACACTTAAAACCAACCGGTGCCAATTACAACAAAACAGCCCGTTATAAACAAGGCGAAGCTTTTTATACTTTAGGTTATGGCTTTTGGATTACAGCTATTGCTTCTGCAAAACTGGCCATGATGAAGAAAAAACCATTTCTTTTCTTAGATTATATAAGAGGTTTCTGGAAGGCAAAAAATGCAAAAACTCCGTTATTGGTTACCCCTGAACAAGCTAAATTTATAAGAAAGTATCGTTTTCAAAAAATGAAACAAAAGTTAATTTGATTGCCAAAGCAACCGAAAATGGGAAAGTCATAACCCAAAACTCATAACTTCTTTTTACCTTAGCCAATATTTGTAAAACTATGATGTTAGTTCGTTATTTATCCCAGGTAGGGAAATATTTTTTAATGCTGAAAGAAATTTTCAACAAACAGACTAAATGGTCTGTAATGAAAAAATTAATTTTCAAAGAAATCGACGATTTAATAATTGACTCCCTCGGAATTGTTTGTTTTATCTCTTTCTTCATTGGCGGGGTTGTAGCTATTCAGACTGCTTTAAACTTAACTAATCCTTTAATCCCAAAATATTTAATTGGTTTTGCAACGCGTCAGTCTGTAATCCTGGAATTTGCACCTACTTTTATTTCGGTAATTATGGCCGGAAAAATGGGCTCTTATATCACTTCAAGCATAGGAACTATGCGTGTTACCGAACAAATTGATGCTCTTGAAGTTATGGGGGTTAATTCCTTAAACTATCTGGTTTTCCCAAAAATAGTAGCTTTATTAATGTATCCGTTTGTAATTGGAATCAGTATGTTTCTGGGAATTTTTGGAGGATGGCTTGCCTGTGCTTATGGAGGATTTTCTACAAGTCAGGATTTTATCCAGGGAGCTCAAATGGAATTTATCCCTTTCCACATTACATATGCTTTTATTAAGACTTTGATTTTTGCGATGTTGTTGGCTACAATTCCATCTTTTCACGGGTATTACATGAAAGGCGGTGCATTAGAAGTTGGTAAGGCAAGTACAGTATCCTTTGTATGGACATCAGTTTGTATCATTCTTCTAAATTATATATTAACTCAATTATTATTAGGATAATGATAGAAGTAAAAAACATAGAAAAATCATTTGGTGACAGCAAAGTTTTAAAAGGTGTTTCGACAGTTTTTGAAACTGGAAAAACCAACTTAATTATTGGGCAGAGTGGATCGGGAAAGACAGTTTTATTAAAAACACTATTAGGAATTCACACACCCGACTCAGGAACAATTGAATTTGATGGCAGGGTTTATTCTGATTTAAACAAGGATGAAAAACGTGAATTGAGAACGGAAATCGGAATGGTTTTTCAGGGAAGCGCTTTATTCGATTCGATGACTGTGGCAGAAAATGTAGCTTTTCCGTTAAGAATGTTCACAAATAATAATAAAGCTCTAATCAAAGAACGTGTTGATTTTGTTTTGGAAAGAGTAAATCTGGTTGATGCACATCAAAAGCTTCCTTCTGAAATCTCAGGAGGTATGCAAAAACGTGTAGCGATTGCCCGTGCGATTGTAAATAATCCAAAATATTTGTTTTGTGATGAACCAAATTCAGGATTAGATCCAAATACCTCAACTTTGATCGATAATCTGATTCAGGAAATCACAAAAGAATACAATATTACAACTGTAATTAACACACACGACATGAACTCTGTGATGGAGATAGGAGAAAATATTGTTTTCTTAAAAAAAGGACTGAAAGCCTGGCAGGGCACAAAAGAGGAAATCTTTAGAACGGAAAACAAAGACATTGTAAAATTTGTTTATTCTTCGAATTTATTCAAAAAGGTAAGAGAGGCTTATCTAAAAGGGTAAAATCTTTAAAATTTCAATATTTAAAATTCCAAATTCCAATCTTAGTTTAATTGGGATTTGGAATTTCTATATTTGGAATTTAATTTCTCTTTATTGAATATTTATTAATTCTACCTCAGCATTTGGATTAAAAAGATATAATTTCCCGGTACTAATTTCCAGACATTCAAAACGTTTTGTCCGTACAGCAATTTTCTTGAAAATTTTCCCATTTTTAATTCTGAAAACACTGCCATACGGAATTTCAAAAACATAATTTTTATCATTTTCCTTATCATATTGCTTCAAAGCCAATGATAAAGTAGTATCGGTATCACTGCTTGCAGAAGGGTTCTTAAAATGTCTCGCCAATAAGGGAAGAATTTGATTTGGAAAAATCTCCGGACGAATAAAGGGTATCATTAATCGCTGAAAGGTCAATTTCCATTCATTACCGTGAGGTTTTATATTTCGTCCAAACTTTTCAAAAGCAACTAAATGAGAAATTTCATGAATCAGCGTAATCAAAAATCGATATTTATTTAAACTCGCATTGACTGTTATTTCATGTTTGCCACTCGGTCCTCTCCTGTAATCACCATGACGTGTCTGACGCTCGTTAACGATTTTAAGGTGCACCTGATTGGCAACGATCAAATCGAAAACAGGCTTTACGGCATGTTCGGGGATATATTTGGCTAGTGTTTCGCTCAATTTGAGTTAAATGTTTTTTGTTAAAAGTTAGATGTATTTGGAATTTGGGTTTTAAAAAATTGGAATTTAATCTACGGATTGGTAGAAGAAACTTCTAATATCTTTCCATTAAAATATTTATTCCCATTAAGCGTAAAATCATAAATATAAGTTGCCATTCCTTCAGCAGAAATGGGAGCCTGATAACCAGGGAAAGCCTCATTCAGCATTTCAGTCTGGACAGAACCTAAAGCCAAAACATTAAATGAAATGCCTTTTTCTTTGTATTCTTCAGCCAGTAATTCTGTTAAGGTACCAACAGCACCTTTGCTTGAACTATAAGCTGCTAAACCTGCGAATTTCAAACTTCCGCGAACACCGCCAATCGAACTGATGGTTACCACATGACTGCCTTTTTCAAGATAAGGCAAACAAATTCGGGTTAGATTAGCAACGGCAAAAACATTCACTTTGTAAATACTTTCAAAATCAGCATGAGTGGTTTCTGCAAAAGGTTTCAAAAGCAAAGCGCCTGCGTTGTGTACTACAGCATCTACTTTTTTCCATGTTGAAGAAAGAAAATCGCTCACAATATTGAGTTGAGATTCATCTGCCAGATCAACTGAAAGACAGGTTACATTTGGGTGTTCTAAAAGCGCTTGCGGAATTTTTCTGGAAATCGCTAAAACATTATGTCCTGCATTGGCAAACTGTAAAGCCAGTTCATAACCAATTCCTCTACTCGTTCCAGTAATAATAATATTTTTCATGCCACAAAAATAATCAAATCTTCTAAAAACGAGTCTTTATTTAGTCATTGTAATTTCTTGCGTTGGAGTTGTTGCAATTTTGGTAACAGCCGGCAAAAACTCCTGCGTAAATTTAGTGATATGCGGAATATTCATTAGCTGAAATTCATCTGACGGATGATGATAAAATTCGAAATTCTCAAAATCAAAAGTACTTATGGACTGACACGGTTTTTTGAATGCTTCATAAAAAGAATAATTATCAGAACGGTAAAAGAGTTCATATTCGGCTTCTTTTGGAAGAAAGCCAATTGTATTCTTTCCGGTATACTGATTAATCCTTTCGGCCATATTTGATTTATCAAAACCTGTTATGTAGGCAAGATAATCACGTTTCATAGGTACACCCACCATCTCAATGTTGAGCTGGGCGTATAAATTAAAATCTTTCTTTTTAAGTTTTTGCACTAAACTTTTAGATCCTAATAATCCTTTTTCTTCCCCGGCAAAAAACACAAAAAGGATGCTTCTTTTATTCAATTTTGTCTTAGCGAAATATTTAGCCATTTCTGCAACTACGGTGACTCCGGAAGCATCATCGTTTGCACCGTTATTGATCACATCATCCTGCTTGTTTTTCAGTAAACCAATATGATCATAATGTGCACTTAAAACCAAAAACTCTTTTTTGAGTTCAGGATCGCTTCCTTCTAAATATCCCACAATATTATATGCCGGCGATTTAAAATTCGTAAGTGTATCACGATACGTACTGAAATAAGGCTTTACATTATTCTTCTTAAAAAAATCCTCTAAAAAAACAGCTGCTTTTTCAATTCCCCTCGTTCCTGTCTCTCTTCCTTCGAGTTCATCAGAAGAAAGATATTTTAAAAAATCTGAGACTTCATTTTGTTCGACCAAATAATTGCTTTCAATAGCGGTTTCTTTGGAAGCTGTTTCTCCGACTGATGAAATATTAGATTTGCAGCCCAATAAAATAAACGGAAAAAGAAAGTATAGTTTTTTCATAGTCAAAGTTTTAGCTTTAAAGCTAAAACTTTAAAGCGATTGATTTAAAATATTTTTTATAGACTTTTGCTACCTGAATACTTCCAAGTAAAATAAAAAACAATGGAATAAAAACAGGTACTATATACTTTGAAAATTGGTTTGTTTTTTGAACAACAGTTTGCAGTATGACTATTAAACTTAACATTCCGATAAAAACCCCACTCAAAGTTCCAGCAATATAGTAATATTTCAGCTTTTTTTCAATTATGATATATTCCTCTTTGACCAAATATAGATTCCAGCTGGTCCAAAATGGCAATTGCAAAAAGTTGAGGCAATTTAAAACAACGCCAATTGCAAATGGCGAATATATTAAAGAAGTATTCAAATTACTTTTTGACGAAATATTTGAAGACGCTGAATAAAAATAATACGCGAGAAGAAACATAAAAAACACTGAAAAAAAATCTATAAGTTTCATTAGCTTTCTATTTTTAACCAATTTCTGAGCAAAAAGAAGCGTAAAATAAATCACAAAACTTTCTACAAAAACAACGCCGCATAAAAAGAAAACTAAATTATGAAAACCATATTTAGTATAAATTTCCAATCCAGCTAAATTGAGATATCCTAAAGGAATTGATCCAATAAAACTTACCAGAAATCCAACTGCTATGTTTTGCAATATTTTAAGCATTTTAAAAATTTAGAATTTTGTTGTTTTGAGCCACGTGTAAACGGTATTCATTCATGCCTACTTTATAATCTAAATAAGGAAATCCTCTTTTATGATTGGCAGCACTTATTTCGTACATATACGTAATATGTCGTGCCAGTTCTTTCCATGCAAACCATACAGAATGTTTAGGATCGTAAATATGAGTGGGTTCACTTGCTGCGCCATTTAATTCTACGATTTGAAAATTCTCGCCTCTTTCCAGTTCTTCAAAAGAATTGTACATAATGTCAAATCTTCCAAAATAAAATTCCGGAATCTGAGAACAAATCTTATTAATTGTTTCTGTCAGTTTTGGTGTAATCAAATGACTACCATCTATAAATTTAGCGCCACGGGCATGATTCCCAAACGGTACTAAATTTACACTTTCTCCCTTAGGGACTACTCGATGCAAAAGATCTCCATATTCTTCTTTTAATGCTTTAAACTGTAGTTCAAATCTGGGTGTTTTATGAATTAAATCTTCAATCGTTGAAATGCCATCACCAATAACAATCAAAAACTCTTTGGCAACAATTCCCGTAATTCTCCCTTGTTGTTCATGCGGATGGCGAACATAAAAAACACCAACTTCTTTTTTAAATGTAATCATATCCTGAAGCAG
This sequence comes from Flavobacterium flavigenum, assembly GCF_027111255.2. Lineage (NCBI taxonomy): Bacteria > Pseudomonadati > Bacteroidota > Flavobacteriia > Flavobacteriales > Flavobacteriaceae > Flavobacterium > Flavobacterium flavigenum. The sequence continues at coordinate 2,361,329 of NZ_CP114285.2, forward strand.
AAAATCAAAATTTGCTTTCTCGGCATAACTATTCAGTTCTGAAACATTTTGAATTTTTTTGACTCCGGAACCTCGCAAACCAATATCAGGTTTTGCTATTAATGGAAAATAAATTCCGTATTCTATTGCTTTATTGACAATATCTTTTATTTCACTATTTTCCTTAATCAAAATAGTTTTGGGATAATACTCCTTTGGAAGCAAATCATAAATCTGCTTTTTGCTTTCCATTAAAAATCCTCCATTCTTAATTTTTGGATTGGATGCATTAAAGAAAAAAATAGATCTTGCTTTGATTGCATAATACGCCCAAAGAAAATAAATTGGAATATATAAAACCTGAAACGGCCAATATTCCCAATTTGCGATTTTATGGAAAAATAGCTTCATCTTTATTTTTTTATTAAATATTAATAAATGCGGTAGAAAAATTTTGTGCTGCGAGCAAATCATGGTATTCAATGACACTTTTATTTTGTTGAATTGAAACTTGCGTAATACTTACCGTTTTCAAAACATTTTCCCGATTGATTATCAAACCATTTTCACAATCATCTCCCTCCGTATTTTTATGAAAATGCATCATATCTAATGGTGAAATTTCTTTTTTATCTTTTAAGAATTTAGCAAACCATCCAGAACGTTTTTTTCGAATTTCATCTGAATATAAAGTTACCGAAGACCATATATAATTTTGGGTTTCATCTAATAGCTTTGTTCTTTTTAAAATACCATCCCAAATAAGTTCGTACAGCTTTTTATCCTGGTACAAAACCACTGTAAATGGCTCAATATCTTCCAGATTAATTTGGTGCCAAAAATGGATTGGAGAATTACTTCCAATAATATCCAAAGCAATCACACCGCGGCTCTTTCGATACAAAAACTGAACTTCATGCTTTATAATTCCTCCGTTTAAAAGCACCAAAATTGTTCCATTTGCATCTGCCGCAAACCAGGTCCCTCCAGCTTTTGGATCTTTTGGGTATATGATATTTTTATCGCCACAGATGTAATTTCCAGGCGGAATCGCGTTTGGCCGAATCACTTTTTCATCCCGGTTTGAAGTGATTATTACGGTTTGATTATTGTTGATAAAACTTACTGTACACATTGTTTTTTATATTCGATTGTAGAACGGGCAACACCAAAATTATCATCCAGCAAAATATTTTCATATTGCAATACAGCTACTTTAATTAACGCCTGATGATGAATGCAATGTTCCAGATTATACAAAAGTTCTCTGTAATAATTGCTTTGAATTCTAAAGGTAAGTCCGTCGATCATTTGCTCTAAATAGATTATTTTATTTTCTTTCCGAAGGTTATTTTTAATATTCAAAATACATTCTTTTGCAAATTCGGTTTCCGTTTGAATTTGTTTGTTCCGTTCCCGGTTATCGTAATTCAAGGCTCCTGAATCATAACCATTTTCAAGACATTGAAACATTTCAAGAATATGGCGGGTGTGTTCGCCAATACTCGAATTGCTTAATGCTTCACATGATTTTGAGTAAGCTGAGTCAGAAATCTGATTCAGCAAATTTGTTAACTCATCTAAACTATAATTAATGGATTTTATCAGCATGATTATTTTGTTTTTAGAAGGTTAATGATTTTATGTTTATTGAAATATAGCAATCCTAAACAACACATAATTGTGATAAGTGCAAGTGAAAAAAGTAGTCCTTTATCCGCTTGCACTTCAATTCCTAAAACAAATAAATGCGAAAGAACAGCGCCAGTCATAACGCCAATTCCGCATAAAGCCCCAAGCCACGTTGTTTTAGGAATTAAAATTAAAATTACCACTAATAATTCTGCAATACCGGAACCAATTCTTCCATAAGGTTCAATTCCCAAAGTCGAAAAAATGTACACACTTTCGGGCGCGCCGGTAAATTTAAAATACAAAGTCTGCAGTAAAATAACCGAAGCAGTTATCTTTAAAATCCAGATTATCAATGCTGTTTTCATAACCTTTTATTTATAGATTTTTTTCCAATTCACTTCAGCCTTTGTTTTCAAATTAGCTTCGTCCTTATTCCAGCTTTTCAAAGTATTATTAAAAAAAGCATTGTAAAACAAATACAATTTTCCATCTACAATTTTAAATGTTTCCGGGTTTATTTCAACTTTTTCTCCAGCACTTCCCATTGCGTACGCGCACCATCCGCCAAATTGAGGTTCATAAAGAGCCGGATTTTTTACAAAAACATCTTTATTTCCTGAAGAAGAAAATTTATAAATTACCCCCATATAGGCAGCACTAAATTCATTTTTCCCTTTTACCGCTCTATTTTGTTTAAAATACGCTACCGGATCATAACCCTGAATGGCAGTTTTATTCTCTAAGTTATATTGAGCAATTCTTTTCGCGTCATTTTGAGAAAATGAAACCGCTGATACTAAAACGAATACTAATAAAATTATCTTTTTCATCTTATTTTAATTTAAGTTTTTTAATACTGAAACTAATAATTCAGATGTTATACGATGCCTGAAATCTGGCGAAATGTATTCAAAAAGAATATCACCGTCCGTATTTACTACAAACAAAGAAGGAACAGGTAAAAAGTTGGTATTCACCCCTTTTGAATGTACGTTAATAACTGATTTATAGTTTTCCGGAGCTTCAAAAGCAATCCCAAAAGCTTTGATTAATTCTCCTTTTGAGTCAGAAAGCAAAGTATATTTTACTTTATTCTTTTCTACGGTAATTTTTAAATTCTCGGGAGCATCCGGACTTATAGCAATAATTTGATATCCTAAATCCAGGACTTGTTTTTCGGTTTCCGCCAAAGCAGATAAATGCAAATTACAGTACGGACACCAGCCTCCGCGGTAAAAAATTAAAACCGTTTTCTTTGTCCTGATTAAATCAAAAACGTTTATGTCTTTGTTTTCAGATGTTTTTAAAATTAAATTTGGAATCTTCTCTCCTATCAACAAAGGAGCAATATCAGTTGCAGACTTGGGAACTGCATTTTGGGAATTGGCAGCAATACTAAATACCGCCAAAAGCATTATGAGTGTTTTTTTCATGATTAATAGTTTTATCTTTTATGATGATGTAAAACTACTTTACTATGAAAAAACAAAATGTCGGCTAATTTACACTTTAGGTAAAATAATTATAATTGGCTTATATCTTTGATAATAATCTCTTTTCTGGTATATATTAAAAGATTATTTACTTCCATTTCATTTAACAATTGTGTGGCGGTTTGCCTCGAAGTACAAATAATCTGGGCAATATCATTTTGGGTTAAATAATTTTCGATAGTAACCCGATTTCCTTTTTTAATTCCTTCATGTTCCGCCCAGTCTTTAAGGAATTGATACAATCTGGTTTTGGCATCTTTAGAAATTAAATTCGCATAATTATTTTTGATGCGCTTCATTTTCAGCCCGACAAATTTGGTATAAGAAAGTGCTAATGTTGGATTTCGCAACAATAAATCTTCAAAATCAGACATTAAAAAACTGCAAATCGCAACGTCATTAGAAAGTACTTTTGCATATTCATTGGCTTTTTCATCGGTTTCTAAAGTCAGTTCGCCGAATAAATCTCCTTTCTGAATAATATCTTTTATCGTTTCATTTCCCTCTTCGTCAACAGCAACAATTTTAATATTCCCTTTTTTAAGCAAGAAAATACGAGGTACATCTGAAGAAGAAAAATAAATAATTTCCCCTTTTGATGCTTTTTTGAAACCTGTAATAATACATAATTGTTTAATTTGCCCAAAACTTAGTGTTCTAAACAATTTGTGATCACGCAAATACCAGTATTTTAATTCTTCATACATAAGAGTTAATTCTATAAGGTAAATGTAATTAATTTTTTATCTCAAAAACAAAACCCTTTCGAACACAAAATTCGAAAGGGTTTTATATGGTTTTCTAATGAAATTTATTCTGCGATAACAGATCTTGAAATCACAATTTTCTGAATCTCTGAAGTTCCTTCGTAAATCTGAGTGATTTTTGCGTCACGCATCATACGCTCTACATGATATTCTTTCACATAACCATTTCCACCGTGAATCTGAACCGCTTCTACGGCTGTATCCATTGCTACCTGAGAAGCAAATAATTTAGCCATCGCGCCACTTACATCATAATTTTTATGCTGATCTTTGTCCCAGGCTGCTTTCATACACAAATGACGTGCTGCTTCAATATTTACAGCCATATCAGCCAGTTTAAAAGCAATCGCCTGATGATTGCAAATTTCTGTTCCGAAAGCTTTTCGTTCTTTGGAATATTTTAAAGCAAGCTCATAAGCCCCTGAAGCAATTCCTAAAGCCTGTGAAGCTATTCCGATTCGGCCTCCTGCAAGTGTTTTCATGGCAAATTTAAATCCGAATCCGTCTTCTCCAATTCTGTTTTCTTTCGGGACTTTCACATCACTGAACATTAAGGAATGTGTATCTGAACCACGAATCCCCATTTTTTGCTCTTTTGGCCCAACTGAAAAGCCCGGCATATCTTTGGTCATAATCAGGACATTTATTCCTTTATGCATTAATTCAGGATGTGTTTGTGCGATAACTAGATAAACAGAAGCCGTATTCCCGTTTGTAATCCAGTTTTTTGTACCATTTACCAAATAGTGATCGCCCATATCGATAGCGGTTGTTTTTTGCGAAGTGGCGTCACTACCTGCTTCAGGCTCGCTTAAGCAAAATGCTCCATGAATTTCACCCGAAGCCAGACGAGGCAGGTATTTTTGTTTTTGTTCTTCAGTTCCAAATTCCTGCAATCCCCAGCATACTAAAGAGTTATTTACAGACATCACTACTGAAGCCGATGCATCAACTTTAGAAATTTCTTCCATCGCAATTACATATGAAATTGTATCCAGCCCGCTTCCTCCGTATTTTGGATCCACCATCATCCCCATGAACCCTAACTCACCCATTTTTTTTACCTGTTCGGCCGGAAAAATTTGCTTTTCATCTCTTTCAATTACACCCGGCAACAGTTCATTTTGAGCAAAATCTCTTGCAGCCTGCTGTATCATTAAATGCTCTTCTGTTAGATTAAAATCCATAATAGTGGTTCTTTAGTTGTTAAAATGCTTTCATGCTCTCCGTGAAAGAAGCTTTTCAAAGATAAATTTTAAATACCAAATAACAATGCATGCATAGTATTTTAAGTTTTAATCCAAAAATACTATAACGTTTTCGTTCCAACTCTAAACTAAAATTAACAAAACCTAAATATTGCAATATATTATTCAAAATTTAGGGTAAAATTATAGATAGGAAAAATTACAAACTAACCATTTATAGATTTCACACATCAACAGCTGCTGCATTGTAAATCGACGATAAAAATACTCTTACTAATTTGATTTTTAATTCAATATATTTTTCAAATCAATTGCAATATCATAAAAAACTTGTCGTTTAAAAGACTAATTTTTGCAGATTAACAGTACTTTTGCAAAAAACAAAAACACTAAAAAAAACAATTATTAAGAAAGACTATGAAAAAGATTTTACTATTACTCACGCTTTTTGTAAGCATACAGTTCTCAGTAACTGCGCAAACACACATTGATGTAAACGGCGTTACTGTTCCAAGAAAAATTGAGGTTTTGAACAAAACTTTGCAACTTAACGGAGCTGGCGGAAGATCAAAAATGTGGATGGAAGTATATGTCCAGGCTTTGTACCTATCGCAATTAACACAGGATCCACAATTTATTATGGACAGCGATACCGAAATGGCAATTAGAATCGAAATTACTTCGTCTATGGTTTCAGCCAACAAATTGGGTAAAGCAATGGATACAGGATTTGAAAAATCTGCTGCAGATAAGCTTGTGGCATTACGACCAAGAATTGAGCAGCTGAAAACACTTTTAAGTGATAAGATTACAGAAAAAGATGTTTTTATATTAGCTTATAGCCCTTTGGATCAAACGATAAATGTTTTCAAAAATGAATCATTAAAAGGAAAAATTCCCGGGTTTGATTTCAAAAAAGCATTGTTCGGAATCTGGCTGTCTGATAAGCCTGTTGACGAAACGTTAAAGAAAAACTTATTGGGACAATAAACTTCCTTAGTTTCATAAATAATAAGCCGAAAACAAAAACTGTTTTCGGCTTTTTTTATAATTGATTCAAATACATTTAATAGTATTATTTTTCACATCAACTAACTTTAACAAATGCAAAATCAGTTCTAAAGCAATATTTTTTTTAATCCCTTTTTATATTTAAAATTGCTTTTAAAGCAGGTTTTGGTTTTTTATTACGATCGTATAGTAATGGATAATTCGTCCTGTTTGCAATAGGGTAATCATTTTTCCAGGACATTCCGTCATGCAGACCCCAGAAAGTAACACGATCAATTTTGTCGCGTTTTCTGTAAAATATTTCAAATAACTCCGCATATCTGTTTGCCAATTGCACCTGAATATCCTCTGGCAAGCCTTTACGGTAGGGATCTAAAAAAGTTTTAAATTCTTCTAATTCATATTGAGGATGTAACAATCCGGTTCCAATAATTTGTCCTTGTTTTGTTAATGGCAAAACGTCAATGTCTAATTCTGTAATCATTACTTTCACCCCTAATGAAGCAAATGAATCTATTGCCGCTTCTATATATTCTTTTTTAGGATAATTAAGTCCCCAATGCCCCTGAATACCAATCCCGTCAATTCTCACACCTTCTTTTTTCAGCATTCTCACCATACGCATAATACCATCTCTTTTTGTGGGCCTCCAAACATTAAAATCGTTGTAATATAATTCTGTGTGTGGCGCATATTTACTTGTAAATTTAAATGCATTCTTTACTAATGTATCACCATTACCAATACTATTAACCCAGTTCGTTTTACGGTAAGAGCCATTTTCGTCCATCACTTCATTTACAACATCCCAGGCTTGTACTTTTCCTGCATATCTGCCAGCAATAGTCTGAATATGCATTCTCATTCGTTCCATTTGCGCTTCCTTCGTATTTGGGTTACCATTTTTATCCTGAAAAAACCATTCAGGCGTCTGATTGTGCCATATTAAAGTATGCCCCACTATAAACATTTTATTTTTTTGTCCAAATGCCACGAAGTCATCTGCAGGTTTAAAATTATACACTCCCGGTTCCGGATTTATTCTTTCTGCTTTCATGACATTTTCCGGAGTAATAGAATTGAATTGCTTTAAAATAATATTTTGAGACACTAAATCCTTTCCGGATGATATCTCTTCATTTACAGCCATTCCTATTCTAAAATCATTTTTGAATGACTCTTTTAAAGTTAAATCTGAATGGTTATCATTTTCCGGATCCTGTTTTTTACAACTAATCAAAACAGCAAATATGGCTAAGATAATTACTTTCAATTTCATGTTTTTTAAGATTAAAGTTTCTGAAAAGATAGTAAAATTATTTTCTTAAATGCAACAAAGCCAAACAATAGCAATTGCATGTTTAAGACTTGCATTTGTAAATTAAAAAAGAAATCAAAGTGCATATTTCTCATAAAACCTTTCATATATTTGCTCAAAATAAATATATCGCAACAATATGAAAGATTTATTGCAACAATTCGAAAATAAAGAACCTGAAATTGTTTTCAACTGGAAAGATTCCGAAACGGAAGCCGAAGGCTGGACTGTTATTAATTCACTTCGCGGCGGAGCTGCCGGAGGCGGAACCAGAATGAGAAAAGGCCTTGACATGAACGAGGTTTTATCATTGGCAAAAACAATGGAAGTAAAATTCTCCGTATCAGGTCCTGCAATTGGAGGCGCTAAATCCGGAATTAATTTTGATCCGAACGATCCGCGTAAAAAAGGCGTATTACAACGTTGGTACAAAGCCGTTTCGCCTTTATTAAAAAGCTATTACGGAACCGGAGGCGATTTGAATGTTGATGAAATTCATGAAGTAATACCAATGACAGAAGAATGTGGCGTGTGGCATCCGCAGGAAGGCGTTTTTAACGGACATTTTAAACCAACAGAAGCTGACAAGATCAACCGCATTGGTCAATTGCGTCAGGGCGTTATAAAAGTGATTGAAAATCCTAAGTTCTCTCCTGATGTAACCAGAAAATATACTGTCGCTGATATGATTACCGGCTTTGGTGTTGCTGAGGCTGTTCGCCATTTTTATGCAACGTACGGCGGCGATATAAAAGGTAAAAAAGCAATAGTTCAGGGTTTTGGCAATGTGGGTTCTGCTGCTGCTTTTTATCTGGCAGAAATGGGCGCGAAAGTTATTGGCATCATTGACCGTGACGGAGGATTAATCAAAGAAGAGGGTTTTTCTTTTGAAGAAATCAGAACTTTGTTTTTAAATAAAGACGGAAACAAATTAGTAGCCAATAATATGATTCCGTTTGAGGAAATCAACTCAAAAATCTGGACGATTGGTGCTGAAATCTTCACTCCTTGTGCAGCTTCCAGACTGGTAACTCAGGCTCAAATAGAAAATTTAATCGCAAATGGCCTTGAGGTGATTTCATGCGGAGCAAATGTTCCTTTTGCAGATAAGGAAATTTTCTTCGGATCGATCATGGAAGAAGTAGATCATAAAGTAAGTCTGATTCCTGATTTTATTTCGAATTGCGGAATGGCGAGGGTTTTTGCTTATTTCATGGAGAAAAAAGTTCAGATGACAGATGAGGCCATTTTTAATGATACTTCAGAAATTATTAAAAATGCGATTGTAAAAGCTCATGCTTTAAATCCTTCAAAAACCAATATTAGTGCAACAGCTTTTGAAATTGCGCTGAAACAATTAGTATAATTTTTTATACTTTTCTCAAAACGAATCAGATAAATTTTATTTGATTCGTTTTTTGTTTCCCGCAGATTTGGCAGATTGAGCAGATTTAATCTTTTGATTCTACAAATATAAATCCCCTCTATCTGCCAAATCTGCGAGAGAAATAAATTTTATCTCTCTATTAAATTTTACGATCAAATTCCTCCCCTTAATTATAAACAATTTTTAGTACTTTTAGACGTTTTTATTAAATACAATTACAAAATTCAGAATCAAAATGACTTCTACGGATTCTTCAGATAAAAAGAAATCACTATTAATCTCTACTGCAATTTATGGTTTGCTGTTATTGCTGTTGTTTTTTATACGTTTCTGGCCACCTTATAATCCTGAAAATAATGCAGCACTGGCCGAAGGCGGTGGTGGCGGTGGTGTCACAGTGAATTTTGGTGACAGTGATTTGGGTTCTGGTGCTAACTATAAAAGTGAGGTTCTGGATGTAAAAAACAATGTAAAACAAGCACCTGCAAAAGCCACTCCTGAAGAAGAAGCCATCATTACTCAGGAAAACACAACCGCAGCTAACGATGTTGTCATTCCGACAAAAGAAAAGCCTAAAAAACCTGTTCCGGTAGAAAAACCCGTTACAAAACCTGTTCCTGAAAAACCTAAAGTATCGAATTCTACCAATGATGCCTTATCCAGCATTTTAAAAGGTTCAAACAAAGGCGGGGACGGCGATGATAAAGTAGCAGGAAACAAAGGAAAAGCAAACGGAAGCCTAAGTTCTGGCGGTTATTATGGAAGCGGTGGCTCCGGTGGAGGAACGGGCGGAGGCAACGGAACCGGAAATGGTATTGGCACAGGAAGCGGTTACGGTGCAGGAAGCGGAGGAGGTTCTGGCGGAGGATCGGGATATTCTTTAGGAAACCGAAAAGCATTATCAAAACCGGCACCAAAATATACTTGTGATGAGGCAGGAAAAGTAGTCGTTGAAGTTACGGTAGATCAAAGTGGAAGAACAATAAGTGCTACACCGGGAATAAAAGGAACAACCAACTTAGCCAGATGTTTATTAGATCAGGCGAAAATTGCTGCGATGAACACCAAATGGGATGCTGACAGTAATGCTCCTGCAAAACAAGTGGGTAAGATTATTTATAATTTTAGTTTGAATTAGAACACGGATTTCACGGATTAACACATAAAGAGGGCTTTTTGAAAATTTCAGAAAGCCCTTTATTTATTTTTTGTCATTTCGACGGAGGAGAAATCACACTCGTAGTTCGACAAAGTTTGGAGATTTACTTTGCGAAGTTTCTTCTGTCATTTCTCCTCCGTCGAAATGACAAGATTGTGAGTTTTTCCGAAGATTTTCGGATGTACTTTGCGGAGTTTCCTCGTTCCTCGTAATGACAAGATTGTGGTGTTTTCCCGCGTGAGGGATAGTAGCAAACTACCGAAGTAGTGCGAATAGCCCGACCGCAATAAAAAAATGGGCATATCAACGTTATGTTGATTGGCCCATTTTTATATTGTGGTCACGCCCAAATAATTCTTTACTTCGGACTCGTCGCAATTACAAATTTCAGATTGTTTCTCACTCCTATCTGTAGTACATCTACCAGATCCTGAACCTGCAGGTTAAACGGAATACGAACTACAACGGTTTGCTCCTTATTGTCTCCAATTTTAGACATCAGGCTGGTTTCTAATTCTTCAAAAGCAACAGGCTGCTTGTCGATATAGAATTTTTTATCCTCAGTAACCGATAAACTGATGAGCTGTTTATTGGTTTTTTCGTTTGATTTTGCTTTCGGCAGTGTCATTTTAATCACATTCGGATTTGCAAGCGTTGATATAATCAGGAAAAACAACAGCAGGAAAAACATAATATCACTTAACGACGATGTCGCCACCTCAGCATGAAATCTTCTTTTTCTCTTGATTGACATGGCTTATGCTCTTTGAATAATATTGACAAATTCTAATATTTGTTTCTGGATTTTCAGGGCAAAATCATCAATTTTACCATTCAGGATATGGTACCCACTATAAGCTATAATACCCACAATAAGTCCTGCCCCACTACTGATCATTTTTTCGTATAATCCACCGGAAATGTTTCCGATACTAATGTTTTCTGTTACCGAAATGCTGTAAAAAATCTTGATTACTCCCGAAATTGTCCCCACAAATCCGAGTGTTGGTGCAATACCGGCAATAAGACCAAGATGTCCTAAACGGCTTTCCATTTCGCCTATTTCAATATCGGCAGCACGATCCATATTGGATTCGATTTCCGCAATTGGACGACCGATTACCAAAACGCCTTCTTTTAAAATATTTCCGGATGCTGTATTGCTTCTTTCTACAATTGACCTTGCAAGTTCTATGTTTCCTGCATGCAGTTTATCTCCCACATCCTGCATTAAACGATTGTCTATTTTTGATGCTTTTGAAATGTATAAATAACGCTCTATGATAACGTAAATGGTGTAAAACAATAAAATTGCAATTGGAATCAGGAATACACCTCCTTTTAAAATAAATCCTAAAACTGAAATTTCGGTATTGGGTGCAACTTGTTCGATAACTACGTTAGATGCGGCGTTTGCGATGGTATCTGTTTGTAATTGAATGAAGCTAAACATATATTAATCCTGGTTTATAATAATTAATTCTAAAAAATATTTGAAATTTGCAATAAAGATAATTTTCACTCTACTATTAAACTAATAAAATCGAAAATTATTTCAATTAACCGCTATTTTATTCGAAAATGAACTATCAGGAAACTATAAATTGGATGTTTAACCAATTGCCCATGTATCAGCTTCAGGGAGCTTCGGCGTACAAAGAAGACTTAACCAATATCAGACTACTGGCGACACATTTGGGCAATCCGCAAAACAGGTTAAAATGCATTCACGTCGCGGGTACGAATGGTAAAGGTTCTACTTCGCACATGCTGTCTTCAGTTTTGCAGGAAGCAGGATATAAAGTTGGCTTGTACACTTCACCACATTTGAAAGATTTCAGGGAAAGGATCAAAATAAACGGAAAGGAAATCTCGGAAGATTTTGTTATTGAATTCATTGCAAAACATAAAGATTTCTTTGAAGCAAACGATATGAGTTTTTTCGAAATGACGGTTGGGCTGGCTTTTGACTATTTTGATTCTGAAAAAGTTGATATTGCCATTATCGAAGTTGGGCTGGGCGGAAGACTGGATGCTACAAACATCATTACACCTCTCGTTTCGGTAATTACCAATATTGGTTTAGATCATACCCAGTTTTTAGGAAATACGCTGGAAGCTATTGCGGGAGAAAAAGCCGGAATTATCAAACCGAATATTCCGGTTGTTATTGGCGAATATACTCCGGAAACACAGCCTGTTTTTTTAGCTAAAGCCGAAGAGAACAATGCGCCGATTTCTTTTGCATCCGATTTGATTGATCAGATTTATTTGTCTGACTTAATTGGTGATTATCAGTTTCACAATAAAAAGACGGTTCAGCAGACGATTGCAATTTTAAATAACCAAACTGATTTTAAAATTTCGACTGACCAATTAAAAGAAGGTTTATTACATGTTGTCAAAAACACCGGTTTGCAGGGAAGATGGCAGCAACTGGGTGAAAATCCAAAAATCATCTGTGACACGGCGCATAACAAGCATGGACTGACTGTTGTAATGAAGCAGCTTCAAAATGAAAAGTATGAGAAACTGTATATTGTTTTGGGTGTTGTGAATGATAAAGACTTAGATGCTATTCTCCCTTTATTTCCAAAAGAGGCGCAATATTATTTCTGCAGTCCAGATTCATCAAGAGGTTTACCTGCTGAAACCTTAAAAAATGCAGCTGAAAAATTTGGTTTAGAAGGCGAAAAATACGATTCGGTTGAGATCGCTTTCACGGAAGCAAAGAAAAATGCTGTTGAGAATGATTTTATCTACGCTGGCGGAAGCACTTTTGTAGTGGCAGAACTGCCTTTGAGTTAAAAACTGTTCTTTTCTGTCTAATAAGTTCCAGAAAACACTTTTAATAACAAATTCATAAACAAGGAGATAAAATCTATTTTCAAAAAAAGTTATATTTTTTAGTTGATTTTGTTTGCAGAACTCAAAAAGTACTGTATATTTGCACTCGCAATCACGAAATGATAGCAACCTAGTAAAATAGGGCGATTAGCTCAGCTGGTTCAGAGCACCTCGTTTACACCGAGGGGGTCGGGGGTTCGAACCCCTCATCGCCCACCAAGAAACTCCTTAAGAAATTAAGGAGTTTTTTTATGTTATTGCATACCGATTCGTACAATTCAATATCGGATCAAAACGGATCAAGACCAAAACCTGTGGAGCGATAAAATTTAAGCATAAATATTAGTTAGTCTAAAAACGAAGAATTTTATATTTCTTACTCCTCTAAATGCTTTAATTTTTGCATTAAAAGATTCTGCAGAAGCATTATCTCGATTTAGAATTTTATTTCTTTACATATATAACCTTGCTCTTCCATAAAATCTTTTGAAAAATTCATTAAAAAACTTCCTCTTAATTGCCAAAGTACTATTGTTCCATCCTTAAGAAAAATCCAGCGTGAAAAGCTTTTTTGTTCCGAGTCTCTATTTTCGGTTAATTCAAAGAAAATTGCATCCTTATACTGTGAGTCGTATTTGTTTTTATCAATTCCGTTTTTCTCTAAATCTCTTTTAAAGTTGTTCTTTGCTTTCTTACTTACAGATTTAGATTTAACCCAATGTATTTCTCCCAAACAAGTATCGCAGTTTAAAGTATACTTGTACACAGGATTATGCTTTAATAAATTTATTAAATAATCCTTTTTATAAATTATTGACCTTTTAGAACTTAATAATTCATTTACTCCTGAAATTGTATTAAATTGAATATTCTCTGAGATTTTTAAATCCCGTAAATACATTTCGAGACAAACACGACCATAATCTCCACCCCATTCAATTGAGGACATATCCATAATTTCGGCTTTAGTGATTTCAAATTCCTTTTTTAAGACCCTGAAAGTTCTTGGAAATTTATTTCTCGCCTCTAAATAATTGATTTTATCACCAAGAAAAGCTCTATAAATTCCTGCAATAAATGCATTGTTAAAGTTCCCCCCATTTAGCCGTTCTTTGTTAGTTGGAATTTTATCTGGCAGTATTTCGGCAATTAACTCAGAAATTTTCGAGTCATAGACTTTTCTGTTCCGTATGTTCCATGGTAACATATAAGGATATTGTCCAATTGTATATGCTGATAGTGTATCCTTTTCCTTTATTACACTAATGATAATCAATGGATAATCATCTGTTCCTTTTGCCCCCTCAAGAGATGATGCTGCCAGATTTGCTTTTTTATAGTCTTTGATTGTATTGATTGCAATAGAATCTATTTCTTTTAAAGTCTTTTCCCTCTTAGTATATTCTTTCCAAAGATTTTCTGCATTTTTAATCAACCACAAAGAATCACGACCAAAAGAAAGCAAAGGTTTTTGAAAAGAAGTCGAATCATTTGTCTTTCGAATCAATTCAACTATTTCACAAACTAATACAGGATCAATCTTTTTGATTATTGAATCCGTTCTCCCTAAAGGTGTTAGAGAAAAATTTTGCTTATTAATTTGAAAGTTATTTTCGAAGTGTGACCAACCAAAATGAAGATCTTGAATAATTATCTTGTCCCAATCACTTACTATACAATTAATTTTTTTAATGGTATTCAAACGCTGTCCAAAACTAAACATTGCACAAAACATTAAATAAACAAGCAATTTTATCCTCATGTTTTTTTTTAAATTCTATTTAATTTCCCAACAATATATTCTTCCATAATTTAAGATGATCAACTTCAAACATTAATTTCCTGCCAGCTTCATTTTCAACCGTAAATTCTCCACCCTTGTTTTTTAAGGATGGATAGAAAACCATTGTATGTAATTCGGATTTTTCCCAAATAAACTCTTGCCCCTGATGTGTCTTAAATATTAATCTCTTATCAGTTAAGCATAATTTCCCCGAAACTATATCACCCCCTATTAAGTGGTTTGCAGGTGCTTCTATAATAAAACTTTCAAAGTCCTCTATTTTTATCGTAATCCTTTCCAAAATCTTTATTGATTTTGTAAATCTTGTATACATGACACCATTTATAATTAATGCAAAAAGTGCTATAGGTGTCGAAATCCCAAGAATATTTTTCAAGGGCATATTCCCATTAAAATATCCTATACAAAAACAAAGTATAAAAATAGCAATTCCGTAAAATAATCCATTACCAATAATTTTTATTACTATTTTCATCATGAGAGACTTCTTGTTTATTTTTTGTTAGTCTGATTTCATACCCAAATTAATCCCCGCCACAACCTCCGCAAGAACTACCACACGAACTGCCGCAGGAGCTCCCACATGAAGTCCCACAGGATGATCCTCCATCAGAGCCTGAATTTCTGTCCACATACCCTGTTAACGGAACAAAAGAACTCGCTAATATTATATTGCCGTAAAGAAAATAATTCCATTGCCAGTCTTTTTCTGCCTGAGTATTTATTTTATCCTCTTTGAAAGATTGCGGAATTGTGTTGGTAAACAGGTAATTTATTATTTTATTTAAATAAAAATTGGAGATTATTAAGACAGCAAAAAGTACAAAAACGAGAAAAGTTACTGGCTTATCCATTGAAATTCCGGAAATAAGTCTGCTAAAACCAATACTTAAAACGAATCCAATAATAAGCATCGCAATTTGTATGACCTTACTAAATTGTTTAGAATTAGTCATTTTTTGTCTGATTCTGACTACTGCTTTTTCAATTTGTTCAAATATTGGTTTTTGTGCTATTATTTTAAACAATTGAGGATAATACATTGGTTCGTATTCTTTCATGATCTCAATAACACAATTTTCGTATTTATCATCGGTTAAATTTTCATCAATTAGATTTAATCTGTTATTTCCTAAAACCTCAATTTTTTTATTCATGATTAAATTATTTACAACGCCATGAATAACAAATTGCAACTTATTATTTTGAAGAAAAACAAGTTCAAAAGGGGTAAGATTTACTAAAATTGGATTCGATTTTATATTCTCATAAAATGAATCGAAAGCTGTTTTTACAAAACGCATTAAGAAACCAATTACCAACACAAACAATAAAGTATAAAAGATCAAAAAATCAGGATTCCCGATTTGTATTAAAACAGGTTTGACAAAGTAATAAACCGGAAAAACAAGAATTACGAATAATCCTAAAAACACCTTTTTAAGTGTGCCAATTTCAATTCTGGCTTCGTCCAGATTAAAAGAGTCGAGTTCATTTGAATATCCCCAGATTTCTTTTGGCTGCTTTCCGAAATTCCCTTCATACAATTCCTTTGTTCTTTCTTCAGCCTTATGGAATTTTTCTGCCTCTGATCGGTTATGAGTTGACGGAATATGTTCAATTCTTTTAGACAAAAGAGAACAGAAATCAGAATAGGAAGTGGTAAAAATTAAGTGCTGGTGCCAGACAATATCTACAATTTCTGATGGCGAAACCATTTCATTGGCAACAGCGGCGAGATACATGAATTTTTTATATTCAATAATGGCTTTTTTCGCAAAATAAATTGTCCATTTATTTTCAAATGCGAGTCTAGTCAAAAACCCATATTCGTCGTTGGGATTATCTAATTCAAACTTTAAAACTTCTTCCCAAAGTATTGCATTCATCAATATTATGTATTTTTCTATCTGCTAATATATAATTAATTTTACTACAAAAATAAATTACTTATTGCATAGAAATTCAAATGATTTGCGTTGCAAAATTCATTAAACAATACTTTAAAAAAAGACTTTCTAATTTTCTATCATCACGGATATATCATCAAAAATATAAAAGCAAATAAATTTACCAGAAGTACTACTCCATAAACAATATTCGACTTTCCTTTACTCAATGACAACATTACAGTAAATACCGACAATGCCAGCAAAACAATAGATTTGATATCAAGCCCGAGAATAATTGGCATATCCATCATAATGCAAACTGCTGCTACACTTGGAATTGTTAATCCTATACTGGCTAAAGCAGAGCCCAAAGCTAAGTTTAAACTCGTTTGCAGCCTGTTTTTTCTTGCTGCTATAATTGCTGCAATTGCCTCGGGAAGCAAAATTATGGCGGCAATAACAACTCCTACCAATGCTTTTGGCAGGCTATAGCTCACAATAATACTTTCAATTGTAGGGGATAATGTTTTTGCTAATAACACCACGATCCCTAAGCTTACTAAAAGAAAAACAAGACTTATGTAAAACGTTTTGTTATTGATTACCACTGGCTCAGCTATGTTTTCATTTTCATCATCTCCAATAGTCAGGAAATACTGCCTGTATCTTGTCGTTTGCGCAAATAAAAAAGACCCATAAATAACCAGGCAGGCCACCGATGCAAAAACAAGCTGCGGCACGGAATAATAAGATCCATGAACACTTTCTGTAAATGTTGGAAAAACTAATGTAAATACAATAATAGATACCAGCGAAACCAAACCAATGGTTACAGAAGAGGTTGAAAAATTTTGTTCATAATGCTTAAGACCGCCAATAAGAAGGCATAATCCAATGATCCCGTTAAGAATGAGCATTGTCGCGGCATAGACAGTATCTCTTGCGAGAGAAGCCGCTTCCGATCCTTCAGACAACATTAAAGAAACAATAATGGATACTTCAATAACTGTTATGGAAATGGCTAAAATAATAGTTCCATAAGGCTCTCCCACTCTTTCCGCTATTATTTCAGAATGATGTACTGCAGACATAACACTAAGAATAAGCAAAATACTTGCTACAATTTGAAAAAAGCTGCTTCCGTCAACAAGTCCGCTAAAAAAAAGAATCCACGCTAATATTGGAATGATGGTTGTCCACTGAAGTAATTGTTTCATTTCGTATGTTTTTAATATTCAATTGTATTATCTAATCCCATTTTTTATTTTCCCCAAGATAAAACTTTTATTTTTAAATCATGCTGTCATCATAAGGACAAATTCGATATATTTGATTCTATTAACAATCTAATGAGTAAAAAAATATGAGAAAAAACAACGATTTAGGATTATTGATACTCCGTATCACAGTTAGTGTTTTAATGTTCCTTCATGGTATCTCGAAATTTGGCGGAAGTTTAGAATTCATTAAATCGATGCTTGCTGAAAAAGGCATTCCTGATTTTATTGCATATGGTGTATTGGTAGGAGAAATACTGGCGCCTATTGCTATTTTAATTGGTTTCAGAACCAGAATTGCAGCTGCAATATATGCTTTCAATTGTTTGGTTGCCATTTTGATCGCCCACAGTTCTGAAATATTTTCTATGGGAGAACACGGAGGATGGGCTTTAGAATTACTTGGCCTGTATTTATTTGGTGCCCTGACTTTATTCTTTACAGGAGCCGGTAACATTGCGGTTTCAAAAAGCAGTCAATGGGATTAATACTATTACTTAAAATAATATTTTATAAAGTGCATAAATTACAAAACCTCCTAAGTCATTGATTTAGGAGGTTTTATTTTAAGATTTACATTTCGTTCTTTAGATCTTATCGAGCGTTATTTTCATTTCTTTATTTTCTAATATGAGCTTATCGCCTGTAATTGTGCTTTCACATGGATAAGGTGTTCCCGTTTCATCTTTGATAACCAGGCTCTTTCCTCCTTTTGTTAAAGCATAAGTCCCGTCTGTTATTTCCCTCTGTAAAAAACCTGTCACGTGACCATCCTTTGTGAAGGTTAACTTTCCATTAGCCAGAATTTCAGTTTTTGCAGAATCCGAGAGTGGCATCTTTGCTTCTACTGCGGTAATTTTCCAGGAGTTCACCAGTTTATTACGCCCGTTACATGAAACCATTAATACGGTTAATAATACAATACCATAAATAAATAGGTTAGATTTTTTCATGATTTTAGATTTATAGGTTAAACAGCAAACAAGTTACAAAAAAAACAAATCCAAAATATTTAAAATCAACTATTTACAATAAAAACAATAAGCAAGATCTTTTTTTAAAGAACAACTAAGCTTTAATTAAACTTAAAAATATCTTCATACTTCAGATAATTTTTTCTGCTTATCACATATAAGGGAGTTCCATTTTCATCCCTGATGAGACCTACACTTTCATCATCTGATTTAGGGAAATTAATCTGGTATCTTCTTCCGTCAGACAATTGGATTCCGTAAGTTGAAACTGAGTTTTCAATTTGTACAGAATTCTGACTGTACTCAAATTTTTCTTTTTTGCCGGAACTTTTCCTAACCGTAAAATCTTTTGCATTAAAGAACAATTCAAATTTTTCACCTTTGGCATCTGTTGCTTTCCAGGAACCGCGATAGGTGTCTGAACCACTGCATGCTGTTAAAATCAGGGCTAAAATTCCAAACAGGGCAATACTAATTTTTTTCATCGAATTTGTTTAATTATCCAGGTTTAAGGACTGTATACTTTTTATTCTTATTCCAAAAAAGCAATCATCCATGCATCCTTTTGGCACATACCCACAAGTAGAAATCAGTCCATTATTTTTTGATTCAAAATATACTGCAACATCTTTCTGTTTAACAAGCCATTCCTTTTCTGCCTTGTTATAGATTTGGTCTAATGTCAAAGCCTCTGCAGCACCTGAATTTTCATGACTGTTTATTTGATTTTCTTCTTCAGTCCATTCTAATGGGATAGTATCCGGAATATTTCCAGTATTTCCGATATATTTAAAATGGCGCCGGATTACTTTTCCGTTTGATACAGTTATTGTAGTTTCCCAGCTATAATCCAGAAAAACACTACCTTCCGCGACTATATACTTATAGGAGTTATTTGACGATGCTTTGAAATCCAGCCAGGTTTTTTGGCTTTTTTGGAAATCATTCTGATAGTTCAATTCATCTTCTGATGAGCAGGAAAATAGTAAACAGCTAATTAGTATTAGTGCAATAGAGTAAATTTTGGTTTTCATAATTGTGAGGTTATGGTTCACATAGATAGATGGTAATCAAAGTATTTAGTTGCGTTATTTTTGCAAATTATCTGTTAAAAACTTACAAAGCATAATATTTAGAAATAACAATAACAACACTCAACTCTATATCTACATCCAGAAGATGTTTTTATTTTATTAAAATTATAAATTTTATTTCAACCCAAATTTTCTCCTGAAAACCAATCTGCATAAGGGATGGAAATGGCATCCTTTTGTTTCCTTCTTTAGGAAACAAAAGATATAATGTACAGCCCGACCCTTGTGGTTATGCCCAAATTATAAAAATGAATTTAAAAAACGCCATCTCAAATAGCGCTTTTGATTTTCTAATGTGTATCTGGAGTAGTTTCATCTTCGGGATTGCCTATTTTTCGCCAGTAGTTAGCCAATAGCGAGCCGGAAACATTCATCCAGGGACTGAATACTGCTGACGCCAGGCCAACTGTTGCTAATTTGCCCATGGAGCCGGCAAGTCCGGATGCCATTCCGCCGTTTTGAAGACCGACTTCGAAAGCGATTGTCTGGCTGCTTTTTTTGTCGAGACCGCTTAATCTGCTGAGCCAATACCCGAAAAAGTAACCCGCTCCATTGTGCAGAACTGAAGCAAGGAAAAGCAAAAATCCAATCTGAATAAGATTATCCCTTCCTGCAGCAGTCGTTACCAACGTAAAATAGATGATTCCAAACATTGAAAAATACGGCATAATTGCATCAATTTTTGGATATATCTTGTACAATAAATGATACAATACTCCCACGATAAAAGCACCGCAGCTGAAGTTTACGATTTCTAAAATATGAGCTAGTCGTGTGTCTTCGACTACAGCAAATGAACCCTGAAGGAAGATAACAGCAACCAGCCAAATCGCCGAAATTATAGTTAAAACATAGATCCTCCTTTTTGCGACGGCTCCATAGTTTTTCAGGATATCGTGAATCATGGCTGCTGCCAAAGGAATAAGCACAATTTTGATAATTTCCATCATCATATTGAAAAAATGTACTTCTACTAAAGTCCCTGCAAATATTTTCATCAAAAACGGTGTCATGATTGGTGCTGCCAAAGTGGACATTGCTGTTACGGTTACAGACAAAACAAGATTTCCCTTGGCAATATACGTCATCACGTTCGAAGCTAATCCGCTGCTGCACGAACCTATCAGTATAATTCCTGCAGCGATTTCAGGTTCAAATCCAAATGTTTTGGCAATTATAAAACCCATAACCGGCATGATTGTAAAATGACCAAGTAAGCCAATTAAAACTCCTTTGCCTGATTTTCGGATACCGGTAAAATCCTCGATGCTCATTTGCGTTCCCATTCCGAACATCACCAGCTGAATGATAATCAGAATGAGCCATTTGTTTCGCATATCGAAACTGCCTACATGCAGGAAAAAATCGGGATAAATCAATCCGGCGCAGACTGCAGTAATAATCCAGAAAGTATATTGGTAACCGCTTATTATTTTCACATGTCCTGCTCCAATAGCAATACTTGAAAAACCTAAAATCAATCCGATTTTCCATAGCATATCAATTTGCTGAAACCATCCGAAACCAGCTGTAATAAAAAATATTGGAGCAAGCCAAAGAAAATATTTACGCATACAAATGAGTATTAAAACATATTATTATTCATTTTTCAAACCATATAAGTTATATAAGTAAATATAAGTGTTGCCTTTTTGCCTAGTGTAAATGTCCTTATATAATTTAATATGATGATTTTTTTGTTAGAAATAAAGCTCTGCCAGTTTTTTCATAGCAATAGCGGGACTTGCTAAAATTGGCACGAGTTTTTCGTCGGCACTTAAGCCGTCCACTACTCTCGCCATTGAGGCCTGCGCCAAAACGATTACATCTACTTCTTTCATTAATTCTTTCAGGGCTTTGGCTACCATTTCGTCATGCTTTGGAGCATCTCCGCTCATTAAAGCTTCAAAAGCACCTTCGCATAATTTAGATGAAATCGTTACATTTTTGCCTGCCAATTCGGCTCTTCTTCTCACCAGGTCGCTGGTTGGTTCAAGTGTTGTTGGTAAAGTGGCAATCACACCAATTTTATTGCTGATCTGTACCGCTTCATCTGCCATTGCCTGATCTACGCGAATCACCGGAACGGTACTCAAAGTCGCAGCGGTTTCAATCGCTACACCAATCGATGAGCAGGTTACTAAAATTACATCAGCACCGGCAGATTCTGCAAGCTTAACGTGACTCACCACCCTTGCAGCCGTATTGGGCATTAATTTTCCTTTTTTAATTACATCTTTTATCAGACTATCATCGACGATATTAAACGTTTCCGCCCCATTTAAAAATTCATTGCTTAACTGCTGAAACAACGGAACCAATGTTGCCGATGTATGTACAAAACCTAACGTTTTTGCGCTCATAATTTTTCTCCTTTTAATACTTTTATAAAATAATCGGCGGTACCTACTTGTCCACCTTTAAAATTCATTTCTATTCCATTAACCCATTCATTGTCTGAAACTGCCTTGCAAAGCGGTGCTCCCGGAGCAATTGGCGCAATCATTTCTAATGCCAGAATATCCAGTTCGGATGCTGCGTAACTTGATGTATCGCCACCTGCAAAAAGGATTCTCTTTAGCGGAACTTTTTTTAGTACTTCATTCGTTATCTGCCCCAGAACACTTCCGTAAATTGTACTGCACTGCTTCTGAATATCATTTTCTGTAATTCCTTTCGACTTAAAATAGGATTCGGTTTCAGCAATCCGCGGATCGTCTGAACCGGTACTGGTATGCAGAATTGTACTTTTTCCGTTATTGAAATTGACAATAATCCGGGCTACACAGTTTGCTATAATTTCATTTTGATATTCGCCATCAACTGCTTTGCTTTCTAATGGAATTTCGAGAAACCCATTTTCCAATGCATATTCAATTTGCCTGGAAGTAACCGGAGAGCAGCTTCCGGATAAAACCAATAAAGGCGATACTTCTCCCGCTGGCTCAAACTCAATTTCGGTTCCTATCACATTATTATTTTTCCAGTCTAATCCCAATGCCATTTCAATTCCTGATGAACCTACTGAGAACAATGTTTTTTGAGTTGCCAATTGATTAAAAACACTTCCAATGGTTTTGAGGTTTCCTAAATTGAAACCGTCAAAAAATAATATTTCCGATTCATTATTTACTACTTCTTCTAAAACTGCCGAAGTACCTTTTTCAATGGTCGTCAGATTCACAAGACTAATTGATTTTTGCGTTTGTTTTGCAAGATGTAAAGTCAAATCGCCTTCCAAAGCTGGTGTCACGGGATGTTTGCTCATTGAAGGATGTCGGTCGATACGGTAAATTTCACCATTTCCGATAGTTCCCATTCGGGCAAAAAGATTTCCGAATACGCAAAAACGTCCTAAATGCGGTGCAGATGGCGAAACTAAAACCGTTTTTTGATTAAAAACTTCGCTTCCGATTTCGATTGCTTTTCCGATGTTGCCTACGTGTGGTGCAGAATCGAAAGTGGAACAGACTTTATAATGAAAATGATTGGGGGCAAAAATTTTCAGATTTTCAAAAGCAGTATAAAGTTCTGTTCCCATTTCCGATGGTGACATCGACCTGCTCTTTCCGGCCAGACCAATAGCCTGAATTCCGGGAAAACGGTCTAAATCTTTTTGATTCGGTTTTCGCAGAAAGAGTACTGTTTTTACTCCGGCCAGCGTCAGAAATTCCAGGGCGTCAGTCGAGCCTGTAAAATCGTCGCCATAATAAGCCAATAGCAATTTTTCTTTCTGGCTCATTATTTAGAAAATTTCTTTACCGATTCTGCAAATTCAGGATATTTTATTGCCGTTTCTTCTACAGACAACCCATCAACAGCTCCTGTCCATGCTTGCTGCAAGGCATTTACTCCTGCTTTTGGTCCCATTGGATGTGCCAAAATTCCACCACCTGCCATATATAGCAAATCGGTAGTTTTAGTTCTTCTGTAGGTTTCTACAGCCTGTCCGCCCCATTGTCCGGAAGAGACTACTGGTAATATTTCGTATCCGCCTAAAAAAGGTTTTAAACAGGATTTTATTGAAGTCACTACTGAATCATCGGATTCCCAAAACTTATTCTGGATTCCGTTAACGTGAAGTTGATCTACTCCTGCCAGACGCTGAATTTTTTGGTAGGCCGGAAATTCAATTCCCAACATCGGGTGTCTGTTCAGCATTCCCCATCCGTTTCTGTGACCGTGGATAACGAGTTCGCGCCTATCACAGATTTTTTTTGTTCCTGCCAGGCCAACACTATTAATGCTAATCATGGCACAGCTTCCTTCTTCTTTTTTAATTAAATCGTATTTTCTTTGCATTGCATCAATTTCATCACTGATATTGAAGGCATACATTACTTTTTTACCTGTTTTTTGTTCGTTGTCACGAATCACTTTCATAATCGCTTTTACACGGTCATCAAAAAAGGAATTCGCTGCTGATCCCATCAATTCATCGTCTTTGATGAAATCGATTCCCGCTTCGATCAGGGTTTTTACCAAAGATGCCGTTTCCTCAACACTCATCCCGATACTTGGTTTTATAATTGTACCAATCATTGGTCTGTCCCCCACTCCACAGGATGATTTTGAACCTTTAATTCCGAATTTTGGTCCGCGATAATGAGCTGCGAACGAATCCGGCACTTCAAAATCCATTAGTTTCAAACCCGTAAATTGTGTGATTTCGTATAGATTTCCCTGCAAAGTACTGATCAGGACAGGAAGGTTATAACCGAAGTTCTCAATCGACCAGCTTACTGTTACTCTTGCTTTCTGGTATTTTTTCCCTGGAATGCTGCCTCCCGGAATTGACGGTTCGTCTGCCAGATCCAACAATTGAATATCCTCAACACACGCTGCAAAGCGTTTTTTCAATTCTTCGGTTTCACCCGGAACCGAGACAAATGTGCCCGATGACTGCTCACCTGCTAAAACTGCTGCCGCCTGTTCAACTTCATAAGGGGTTTCAATAAGATACTCCGCAAAAACTCTTTCCATTGTTCTTCATTTTTTAAAGAAATTCTAAATAAATGAATTTATGGGGAGTAAGTGTCCTGTTGTGTACTGTATGAAAAGAATTATTTTAACGAAACAAAAATAAACTCTCTCTTTCTTTTGTAATAAAAAATATTAAGCACGTAAAATCTTTTCCATTTTTTTACCTTTTGCCAGTTCATCTACCAATTAAAGGTTATTTTTTGATCAATCAGTTCTTGCAATTTCTTTTCGTCATATCCCGTCAGCCATTCAATTACCTGATGCAATTCAGCTATCGTTCTGCCTTTTTTCTCCACTTTTGTTACATAATGCGGATAAACCGAAGCAAACGTCATTTGGGCTACACGTTCATTTTGTTTGTCGTTAGGTGTCATAAGCTTTTGGATTACATTAATCTGATTATCAATACGAAAATAACAGTTTCCTTGTAAATATTGTAACAACATCTACTCATTTCTGTTAGTTTATCAAAGCACACATTACATCGAAGTTAGATAGCAAAACAATTCTTTCCTCTGCGTTTGAATTTGTATATTCGCCCCATTATTTTGAAAAAGAAGAATGATTGCAAAATTGAATGAAAAAAAATCCTATCCATGGATTGTTGTGGGCTTGTTGTGGTTTGTGGCTTTATTGAATTATTTAGACCGGCAAATGCTTTCGACTATGAAGTCAGCCATGATGGATGACATTCCTGAATTGGCCAAAGCTGAAAATTTTGGTCTCTTGATGGCTATTTTTCTTTGGATATATGCGCTAATGAGCCCCGTTTCCGGAATTATAGCGGATCGGTTTAACCGAAAAAGAATCATCATAGGAAGTCTTTTTATCTGGTCCGGAGTAACTATGGCGATGGGTTATGCCACAACTTTCAATCAGATTTATATTTTGCGCGGGATTATGGGGTTTAGTGAAGCTTTTTATATTCCGGCTGCATTATCCTTAATTGCAGATTACCATCAGGAAAAAACACGCTCTTTTGCTATTGCCATTCATACCACCGGAATTTATTTAGGACAGGCACTGGGTGGTTTTGGAGCCACTATTTCTAAGCATTTTTCGTGGCATTTCAGCTTTCACTCAGTAGGTTTATTAGGTGTACTTTACAGTTTAGTGCTTCTATTTTTTCTACAGGAGAAGAAAACGTACTTTTTTGATTCCGCAAAAAAGTCATCTGTCGGTAATGAATTTAGGCAAATGTTCAAGGGATTGGGAATCTTATTCGGCAATATCTCCTTTTGGGTTTTACTCTTTTATTTTGCTTCACCAAGTTTACCGGGCTGGGCGGCCAAAAACTGGTTACCTACTTTATTTACTGAAACGTTACATTTAGACATGGCTCTGGCGGGCCCCATTGCAACGGTAACTATTTCCATGTCGTCCTTTTTTGGCGTTTTAATTGGCGGTGCCATTTCAGACAGATGGGTGATGAAACATCTTAAAGGAAGAATTTACACCAGCGCTATTGGATTGTTTTTGACCATTCCGGCCTTGTTTTTATTTGGCTACTGCTGTGACACAACAGCTATTATTTTTGGCGCTATCCTTTTTGGACTTGGATTTGGAATTTACGACACCAACAATATGCCTATTCTTTGTCAGTTTGTTGCACCACGCTACCGTGCTACCGGATATGGAATTATGAATTTTGTCGGTATTTCAGCCGGAGCTGTTATTACCGAGTTTTTAGGAAAAGCCGCTGATAATGGCGGAATGAGACACGTTTTTGTACTGCTGTTATTTGTAGTGGTTACTGCGATTGTTTTACAACTGGTTAGTCTACATCCAAAAACTATTGATATGACGGAAGGGGAATGATGGTTGAGGGTGTAAATACAAAAACTGTTGAGTTTATGCACCTGAAAGATGCTTACACTAGCTGGAGAATTAATTATTTAGCAATTATGAATCACGTTTTGTTTAGCTCAGATTCAGAAATAATTTTTCCGGTTTGAATATCTTCCTCGCTCATTAACAACATTTCGATTTGCTCTGATGATAAGGAAACAATCTCTTCGGATTGTGTTGAATCAAAAATACTATTTATGGCTTCCAACAGTCTTTCATTTTTAGTTGCTAAAATCCTGTCTATCAAACTATTTTTTATATTATCTAAAGCATTCATAGTTTTCTATTTTTTGTAAAGTTCGATATTTATTGTAATTTTTCCAAAGAACATTTTGCATGACTATGAATCTGGAATTATTTACTCGAATGATCAATTCTTGTATTAACCAAAACGGAATCGGAGTTGAAATTTACAATAAATGTTTTGGTTTCTACGGGATCAATATCTGTTCCGAAATCTGTATAAATTTCATATTGAAGCTGAATTGAATCTCCTGAACGTTCATTATAATTTTCTCCAAGTAATTTAGCCACTTCATTGTATTTTATGCCCGGTTTTAAATAATGATCTTTCAAATCCTGAATCATAAATTCACGATGATTGTAGTCTATATCATTTCTGGTTTTCCATTTGTTTTGTTCAAATTTCACTTGTTTTTGTTCGCAGGAAATTAGAATGATTGCAATTAGGAAAATTATACAGCAAGGTTTTTTCATCACTATTTATTGTCTTGTATTTATGAGGAGAAATAGACTTAAATTGAAAGATTGCAGAGCAAGGAGATTTTTAATTTTATTGTCTTCACGAGCGGGACGCTCGCCCCAGCCTGAGGGACAAGAACTTTCCTCTTATTAAAAAGTAAATAGCTTGTATTTACAGCACTTTATTATTTTATGATTTCATTTAGATCTTTGATAATTTTATCAACTTCTTCTTTGTTATCTTTTTTCCATCTGTTAAAAAGTTTACTACAACCTCTTCCGAAATATCGTTGATTCGATTCGTCATTAAACCATCGTTTATGATTTTTATCTGCAAAGTTCCCAAAGCAAGTCTGATGTGTAAAATTGTTACTGTCATCCCAAAAATCATCATTATCATCAAGTTTAAAGATAAAATCAAATAGAACTTTTTCAGGTTTATGTGTGCCTGGTAAAAATGCAGTTCTTGGTATCTTACGTTTTTGATGATTCTCTTTACCATCACCATCAAGAATAAAATTTGTTGATTTAAATATTGGATGTTTCGAATTTGCCATCTCAATGAGTGTTCCATCTGGAAAAGGACCTTTTATAATCTCTATTTTCTGTTTTAAATCACTACCATTTATAATATTTTTACACCAAATCTCTGCTACTTCATCTTCACATATAAATTGAATCTTTTCAACTTTTTTGGTTATACCTGTTTGTACTTTAATTACATTTTTAAGTAGCTCTATGTTAGGATTTACTTCATTAATTGCATTTTTGTTATTCCATTTTAAGAAATTAATTTTTGTTTCATCTCCTGCCTTTTTTGATAAATGCTCCAGAATTTCAATTGAGTGTGTTGTGAAAATAATTTGAACATTTAAAGATTTTGCTATACCATAAAGTTTCTCTATTAATTTTACTTGCGAACCAGCGTATAACGTTGCATCTATCTAGTCAATCAATAAAAGACCACCAATATAGTTCTCTTTTAACTCAGATTTTAATCTGCTAAATGAAATTACTGAAGAAATTATTTGACCAAGATTATCTTGTCCAGCAGAATTCCCTAAGTGACCGTAATCACTTGTCTTCATTGCAAACATGTTTTTATTTGTTGATTTTACAAACTCTGCTTCAACCACATCTCTTGTAATGTATAAAATTTCTTTTGAAAGTTTAGCAAAATAATTTTTATCATTATTCTCTAATTGAAAATCTTGGAGACTGATGATTTTTTCAGATGCCAGTGGAATTAGCCTTTTAAGCCCTAAATATATAACAGGAAAATTTAAGGCATTTCCTCTTCCGTCAAAATCTACTCTGTATCTGTTTTCTGTTTCTATTAATCTTGTAGACATTTTTTTACACTCTTCGTCTTCTGATTCTAAATAGTAGATGGAAACGTTGTATTCCTTATTGTAATCTTGTTCAGGACAAAACCTAAAAATTTCTGAATACTTTGATTTAAAATATGATTCAAGTAAAGTCTTATTTTTGTATTTGAAGTCAGATGCTTGTGCAATCCAACCAAGCAATGTGGATTTTCCTGTTCCATTTTGCCCTGCAATTGCAGTAATAACACTTCCTATTTCAATAGTTTGGTTGTTTATATGTCTGAAATTCTCAACTTCTAATTTTGTAAACTTCATATCTTGAATTATTCTGTTTAATATTTGTATCTGACTTATAAGTACTTGCCAAAAATAAGATTTTTCTTTACGAATATAACGCAATTTTTATTACAAATAACAAACCTAAAACAAGCGAAAATTACCTTATGAAACCAACTCCACGTATAAGGGATGGAAATGGCATCCTTTTCTTTTCCTTCTTTTAGGAAAAGAAAAGATATAATGGATAGCCTCCCGTAGTTATCGGGACAAGCATATGCCCAAACAGTAAAAATTAGATGCAAAGTATTTTCAATAAAAAAGGCTGACCTTTCGGACAACCTTTTAGAATTATTTGGATTATTTTGTTCTTTTAATTTTTGCCGGATTTTGTCTGGTATCAAAAACATCAGCAATCATTATGAGTTTTTGTTTGGAATCGATGAAGTAAATTATTTTATAATTATCGCAAATTAAATATCTATATTCATTTTCTCTGTCGAGCAATAATTCTTCAACTTGAGTAATTTCAGGATGCGAAAGTATTTTTTTGGATTCAAGAATGATTTTCTCAATTACATTTTTTGCAACTTGTAAACTTGCGTTTTCAATGTAATATTCAAAAATTTTGTCTAACTCCCTTTCTGCAAAATCGGACCAGATTACTCTAAAAGCCATTATTTGTATTTCGATAAAAGCTCTTCACTGGTCTTGAATTTACCACTTTTAAAGTCATTTTCTGACTGGTCGATTCTTGAATTTAATTCAGCAACAGACATCGGTTTTGTGTTTTTCTGTATTTTACTTTTCAGCAAATTTTCGAACTGAGAAACTAATTCTTCGCTTTGAAGTTTTAGAAACTCTTGTACAAATTCTATTTTTCTGGTTTGCAAATCCATAGCATTATATTTTATTCAAAAATACAAATTATTTTATAAAGGTGTTTATTCCACTTTTACAATTACTGTATTTGACATTCCATTTACAGAAGAAGCGGTTAACTGAATATTTTCCTTCTTCCCGTTTGACTGAATGATGGCGATACATTTACCATTGTATACTTTATAAGATGACGCTTTAAAAGAATCCAGATTGGCCTGATAACCGTTGTCAAGCCCAACCAGTTTTCCTCCGCCGGTTACTTCAAAATCGATTTTATGATCGGCATTCGGAATTAGATTGCCGTCTTTGTCAACTATAGAAACTGTTACGTAAACCAAATCGTAAGTATCGTTGTTGATCGTGGCTTTATCTGCCTGTAATGCTATTTTTGAAGCTGCTCCAGCCGTGTGGATTTCCTTTTCCAACACTACTTTTCCGTTCTTTCTGGAAATAGCTTTTAGCGTTCCCGGTTCGAATTTTACGCGCCATGAAATATGCAAATCGTCATTCTGTTTTGCTTTTTTACCCAATGATTTTCCGTTCAGGAACAATTCGACTTCATCCGCATTGTTGTAGTATGCCCAAACGTCAACTTCCTGATCTTTTTGCCAGTTCCAGTGCGGGAAAATGTGCAAAACAGGTTTCTTCGACCATTCGCTTTGGTACATATAATAAACATCTTTTGGAAGTCCCGCCAAATCGATGATTCCGAAATACGAACTGCGCGCCGGAAATGGATACGGATCGGGTTCACCTATATAATCAAAACCAGTCCACACAAAAGTACCTGCAATGAAATCGGAGTTTTTTATCGCTTTCCAGGTTTCTTCGTGCGTAGAACCCCAAAATGATTTTACATTATCGTAAGCCGAAACTGTCCAGTCTGCATTTCCATCAAATTCAGCTCCGTACTTAACGGGCCATGCCTTAATCACATCCGCAGGCTGGTCGTAATGTCCACGGGTTTCGAGAGCCGAAACAGTCTCAGAAGCAATTATTTTCTGCCCCTTGAAACGCGCTGGAAAGGTACCGTAATCTTCGTGTTTGTAATTGAATCCCAATAAATCCAAAGCACCTGACTGATAAATAAAATTCTTCTCCGGAACATTCTCGGTCAAAGCAGAAGTTACAGGGCGAGTGGTATCCAGATTTTTTACAATTTGCGCCAATTCTTTCGTAATCGCAATTCCGGTGCTGTCAAATTGTTCACGGATTTCGTTCCCAATGCTCCACATCATCACCGACGGATAGTTGCGGTCTCTCAAAATTAAATCTTCTAAATCTCTTTTGTACCAGGCATCCCATTCTTTATGAGCATCATTTTTCACTTTTGCTTTTTTCCAAACATCAAATGCCTCGTCCTGAACGATGAAACCCATTTCATCACACAACTGCATCATTTCTAAAGAATGCGGATTGTGTGACATTCTGATAGCATTACAGCCCATTTCTTTCAGCAAAGTCAGTTTTCTGCGAACGGCGTGAATGTTTTCTACCGACCCCAAAGCACCGTTGTCGTGATGCAGGCAGACTCCGTATATTTTGGTTGGTTTTCCGTTTAAAGAAAATCCTTTTTCGGCATCAAAAGAAAAAAATCGAATTCCTAATGGTGTTTCATAAGTATCAACTAATTTTTTATTCTCGTAAATTTTGGTAAGCACTTTATACAAATACGGATTTTCGGTATCCCATAAATTTGGATTTTTCACTTCCAGATTATGTATTTTTTTAGAATTGGCATTTGCAGCTATTTTTTCTGTTGACACTGCGTTGGCTACTTCTTTATTTTTAGCATTTACAATAGAGGTAACGAATTTGAATTCTTTTTCAGTATTTGCTTTATTTTCTATAGTTACTTCAAAATGTACCGATGCTTTTTCTTTACTGATTTTGGGAGTGGTTACATAAGTTCCCCAATGTGCTACGTGCAATTTTTCTACAGCCACCAAACGTACATTTCTATAAATTCCGGAACCGGTGTACCATCTTGAATTAGGCTGTGCATCGTTATCGACTTTTACGGCAATTACATTTTCTTGTTTTCCGAAATGCAGATAAGGCGTCATCTCATAAGCAAAAGAAATGTATCCACTAGGACGAATTCCCAGCGAATGGCCGTTAATGAACACTTCGCTGTTTTTGAAAACACCATCAAATTCTATCGAAATGGTTTTGTTTACCCAATTTTCAGGTAATGTAAATGTTTTGCGGTACCAGCCTTTTCCAGCCGGCAAAAATCCTTGCTTAGTTCCTGTTTTTAAATCTTTATTGAATGCACCTTCGATACTCCAGTCGTGAGGCAATTGCAAGGTTCTCCAATCGGCAGTGCTAAAATCAGCATTGACTGCCTGTGGATAATCACCTAATTTGAAGTTCCAGTTTTTGTTGAAATCTTCGACGATTCTGGCTTTTTTGCCTTGTGCGAAACTTGCCGTTGAAAACAGTATTGTTAAAGCGATTGCAATTTTTTGTAAAACATTTTTATGTTTGTTCATAAGCTTATTTTTTCACCGCAAATTCGCAAATTATTAATCCAAATTGGGAAAAATAAAATTTGCGAATTTGCGGTCATTTTAATTTTATTGAAACTCGAAATTATCCAGGAATAACCCTTTCAAATCATCAGATTCTATTGTTATTTTGTATGTTCCTGCATTGATGTAACCGCCGGAAGTGGTGTTCAAGACTTTCCATTTTTCAGTGGCGGACGGAAACTCGATAGTGTCATTTCGCATCATGATTCCGTAGGCGTCTTCCATTTTGAATTTGACTTTCAACGGAGTTTCGTTTCGGTTCATAAAACGGAAACGCATCAGATAAATTCCTGCCACTCCAGGTTTTACCTCAAATTCAATACTATTTTTTGCCTTTTGGGTAAACTCAATATAATCAGCTTTTTTGAAATTTCCTTTTTCGATTCCGGCTCCGGTTGTTTTTGCTTTTTCAGCTTCGATTAAAACAACAGGTCTTGAATCGTCTTTTTCGCCCATATCGTAAGTTGGAACAACGGCAATAGTGTTGTTTTCAAAAAACAGTTTTTCTCCTTTCTTAACTTTTTTATGGAAAACAGAAAATTCAACTCCATTCGAATTTTTAGCCACTTCAGCCATTTTTTTATAACCCGAAATCGAATCTTTGGATTTACTGAATAGATATATTTCCGAATCTTCTTTGATTGTAACTGAACCCGAAACTTTAGAACGATTGGAAAATATCAAATAATCCGCTCCAAAAACTTCTGAAGGTAATTGTGTAAAAACAACTTCAGCATCTGAATATTGTTTAGAATTAATATCCAGCCAAGAACTTACTCCATTGGCTGATTTATCATAATAATCTCTAACAAAATCTTGAATGTTTCTTGGCGAAGCCAAAGCTCCTTTAACCGTTTTGTTTTTGGTCGCAATGGCAATTGCCGAAATAATCGCCTGACCTGCTTTTACATTCGGGAATGAAATCTTGATTTTTCCGTTTTTGCTTTTTACGACAAAAGTTTTCTTCAAAGCAACATCGTGACCAACTTCTGACCAAATATCCAAATCTTTCAGCACAATATTGTCATTAATAGCTACATCAAACAAACGCCATCCTTTGCAATCCATTCCGCCACCGGTTCCGTACCAAGGTTCGGTGAAATACAATTCAACCAAATATTCACCATCGGGAGCCGGAAACTCGTAACGCAATTTGTCCATTCCGTATCTGAAATTTTGAAATAATTCTTGTTCTTTTGTTCCTGAAATCAGGTCGAATGTTTTTCTTTGGCTTCCATAAAAATCAGGCAATTGTTTGAAACCGTCTGTCCATGACAAAGAACCCCAGGTGTCCTCTCCACTTTTATGAACATCAGCATCCCAAGTACTCCATAACGAATCTGTAATAGCTGCACCACCACAATTCACTCGGTAAATATAATTGTAGCCTTTTTGAGGTTGCAACAAAGTTTCTTTTTGGGTTTCCAATGCTTTAAAATTGGGTGCTTTTGGCAAACTGTTCAATACGATATAATCTTTGGCAACCGCTTTTCCGTTTACATAACCCACGGCATACAAAACATTGTATTGAATATTGACATTATTAAACTGAAAATGCTGTCCGATTCCCGGATTTTTTAGTTTTCCTAATGACAATTTATTGACATCATTGAATAATTCGACTTCATCACAATTCGAATAGATATCGATTCCGTTTTTGATTCCTGCAGATTCCCAACGACTCGGCCAGGTGTGTGAAACGATATAGACCATCGGATTGGTTTTGTTCGAAACGTAATTGGCTCTGTACATATAATACGCATCCAAAGGTTCTCCCCAAATACTAAAAAGTCCTTTGTAATTGACTGGTCCCACTTTGTCAATGTCCCTGAATCCTTCTCCGTTCTGAACACGTCCCGGATTTTCGTGCGAAGCAAAAAGCCAGTTAAATTGTCCTGCGATTTTATCTTTTACGGATTCGGCTTCACGGACTTTGATTTCCATTAATTGTGAAAAACGGTTTTCGCTCAAAGTTCCTTTTTGATCAAATTCACCCTCGGTGTGCAGGTCATGTGAACGCCAGGCTCCGTATTCACCGTTTAATAATTGCGTGCTCATTTCAACATCGTAATTGTACGGATCGCCACCATAAGTTCCCGACCAGTTTTGAACGACATTCCAGTCGGTTCCTTCTCCACCGTTGCAGGTTGTCACGATGCGCTGTTGCGCTGACATCGGATCCATTTCGCGGATGATTTGGGTACATTCTTCGGCAAATGCTGCCGGAATGGTGCTTTCGTTTTGCAATCCCCACATTACGACTGACGCATTGTTTCGGCGTTCTTTGATCCATTCGCGTAATAAGGTTTTGAAATTTTCTTTGAATTCCGGCGTGTCGTACCAGATATGTGCCGAAAACTGACTCCAGAACAGGATTCCGTTTTGGTCCAGTTCTTCCTGATATTTTAAATTATGAGGTTGGTGCGCTTCGCGAAAAGCATTGAATCCTGCTCCTTTAATTTGTTCAATTCTCGAATGAATCTGTTCATCTGAAAACGAATGGCTATTCCCGATCAAATGTTCGTATTCGCAGGTTCCGTTGATGAATAAAGGTTCGTCATTAATAAAAAAGCGATTGTCTTTTCCATCACGGCTCATCGGCCAGCTTACCCAACGGATTCCATAAGGTGTTTTTAGTTCGTCTATTTTTTTTCCGTTCTC
Source organism: Flavobacterium flavigenum (assembly GCF_027111255.2). Lineage (NCBI taxonomy): Bacteria > Pseudomonadati > Bacteroidota > Flavobacteriia > Flavobacteriales > Flavobacteriaceae > Flavobacterium > Flavobacterium flavigenum. The sequence goes on from NZ_CP114285.2 coordinate 2,396,388, forward strand.
CCAAATTGTCGTAACCAATTGGTACAAATATGGGTCTTTAGGCGACCATAATTTAGGATTTGCAATCTCTGGAAGTGTTTGTGCTATTTGTTTTATTTCACCTGAAGTGTTTTTGATATCAGTTTTTACACTAACAACTTTCTTTCTGCTTTTATCGAAAAGAGTGTTTTCGATAGTTAGATTTCGGTTTGCATTGCCGTAGTTTTTAATTTCGGTTGTGATATTCAGAATGGCCTTTTGTTTGGAAGTTGCTTTGTCATTCCAAATGTGAATCCCGAAAGGTTCGATTCGAACATCATTTGTAACGACCAAAGTCACAGGTCTGAAAATCCCCATTGGCTGAGAGCCTTCGGAGAATCCCCATTCGCCAGAACAGCCACCGCAAACCCAAGGCAAGTCGGCAATGAATGATGGATGTGAAGCTTTTACAATTACGTTATTTTCTTTTTCGAAAGAAACGGCTTTTGTAATATCGACGGTAAAAGTGGTTCTTCCGCCTTTGTGTTCGCCTACTTTTTTGCCGTTGACCCAAACTGTGGCATACGAACTTACGCCTTCAAAAAAAAGGAATAATTGTTTTCCCTGGTCTTTTTTATCTAAAACCAGCCTTTTGTGATACCAGGCAGTTCCGTGTAAGTTCCCGTGTTTGGTTCTTAGAAAACCGTAATACTGATCCCAGTTGTGTGGTACGTTTACTTTTTGCCATTGTGCATCGACTTTTGGATTTTGCACAAAAGTTTCTTCCTTTTCGGGAAGCTGATTTAAAACAATGGTTTCCCAAGAGGAATTCAGCGAAACTTCTTTACGAAACTTCGCCGGTTCCTTTTTGCTTTGACTCCATGTGAAGCAAGCACCTACAAAAAAACAAAAAATAAAAAAAACTATTTTCTTCATACTTTATATTGAACCATATAAGTGATATAAGGTCATTTAAGTTTTTTGGTTTTCCTGCAAGGTTTCAAAAACCTTGTAGGTATGCTATTCTAAAATACCTACAAGGTCAGAAAAAGACCTTGCAGGAAGACTAAATTTCATTGTACCTCTTCGCGTGAGGGATGGCAGTGGAGCTCTCCCGATTTTTCATCGGGAAGCGGGAACGTACAGCCCGACCCACAGGGACACGCCCAAAAACTTATCTAATACCTACAAGGTTTTGGAAAACTTGCAGGACATCTCATTAATAAAACAACCAGTCTATTGCTCCTTTTTCGCCGGCATCGATGTAACCTACATCACGTGGCGTAACGGTTTGATTGGCGTCTATGAATCCTAAAATCAATACCCGACCTTTGCCTAAATCCAGTTTGTTTTCACCGGGCTGGAAGGTGTAGGTGTGAATGTTTATTCTTGGCAATTCTTTTAAATTCATGGCACTTGCCAGGATAACTTCGGCCTGACCGTGTGCATTTCCGGCTGCGTCTGTCTCTAAACTTGGCGGGAATAAGAATCTTTTCTGGTCACTGTTGAAATAACCTACCACAAGTTTTACGGCTTTTGTATTTTTGAATTTCAGGTGTGTTCCGTTTTCGTTTTGACTTGTTTCTTCGAAAGCGATTCCTTTTAGGTTCTGTAATTCAGGAGCTATTTTTGTCAGTTCTGAAATCGGTGTTCCGTACACTTTTGTTCCATTTTTGACTGCATAAGTTCCTTTGGTTTCGCTTAACAAAGTTACCTCAACAGGCTGCCACGGCTTGCCTTCCTTGGTTGCAATTTTACCATCTTTGGATGATTTCAGCAATTCTAAATTACGTTTAAAATTGGCTAATTCTCTTTCGTAATGCGGTAATAATTCGGCCCAGGTTTTGTTGTTTCCGTCGTCTCCGCCAATCGGGATTCGGCGTTGTGCTGTCTGCATGCTGTTCGCGTACAGATAACTGTCTTTTGTTAAATTGACCAATAATTCGTAATGCTTTATACTTTCTTCGAGATGCGGAAGCGCTTTGTCTAAATCGGAAATTTCGTTGGAATAACTGTATCGTAAAACCAATAAGGCGGCTTTTACTTTCTCTGAGAAGAAATCGGCGAAGGCTTTGTACGCGTGCATATCGTTTTTAAGACGCTCAAATTCTTCTTTGTCTTTTGTAACTTTTGGCTCTGCTTTATCAATGGCTTCAACAGCTAATTTTCCGTGTTGGGTGATTTCGGCGATGATTTGTGTTGGCGTTTCTCCAATGTGAAGTTCTTTGTTCCACTCTTTCTTGGCATATTCCAAAAGCAATTCGCCGACAGGTCCGCAAGATTCGTGGAATCCCGGATATACTCTCCATTTAGCCGGGTTTACCAATTGGCTTTCGAACATTCCTAATAATAAGGTTTGACGATTTCCTTCGGTAATTCCGAATCTACGTAATGTTTTTGGAGCAATTTCTCCAGACTCATCATAGGCTTTTTGAATGTTATTGGCTGCTTCTAAATCGGTTCCAAATTTTGCTGCCAAATCATTATCCCAAAATTTAATTTCTTCATTTCGGTCTCTTTTACTATCCCAGGCATATCTTGCCCAAGCTTTATACCAAATCCAGTCACGATCCATTTCTAATAATCGCTCGCCTGTTTTGGTTTTGTCTGCCGTGTAAGGCCAGTCCCAATAGGATGCCTGTGGGTAAAGGTGTAGTGCGTTGGCGCCGTGAATATTGTGCATTGCCTTAACTGTTTTCTGGATAAAATCTGGCGAACCGTAACGGAAAGGCTCCAAATTGGCTAAAATATGAACGTTTTCAATGTGAATTGACCCTAAAGAACTCAATTGTCTATGTGTTTCTGTCCAGGGACCGCGTGGCTCATACGTTGTCAGGGATTCGCCATTGTACTTGCTCATCGTGTATAAATTTTTATATACAGGCAAGGCTTTTGCCATTACGGCAGGTGCATCAGTATCGTGCGAGCGCAGGATAATTGGCGGTTCTTCGGTCTTTCCTAACGCTTTCATACCGTCCTGAACACCCGGAATAATGGTTTTATTGAACCATTCTACATCATCCTCAATCGTGTTAATGGCTTCTCCCAGACATACCAAAAGTCCAACATTTGGATATTTTTCGATAAAGGCTGTGATTGATTTTTTAGTATAATCAGCGATTTCAGGCGTGATTGGACGTGAACGATCTTGTGTTTTGATGTTGTAATGTTCCGCAAAAGGTTTGGAAACAATAATATTATAGAACATTTGGATTACCCATATTCCTCTTTTATTAGCTTCTACGGTAAGGTAATTATAAATTTCTTCGTTCTTTTTGAAATCTTCTTCGCTTACTTCCAATGCAAACGGATAACCTTTCAATTTCACCAATGAAGCAAAAGGATGTCCGTTCCATAAATACAAGGAATTCATTCGGTTTTCGACCATCATGTCCAAATACTTTGTCCAGAGTTTTTTATCATAAAACCAAGGGAAAGTTGCGGGCGTATATGGATATTCATAAACATCTCTGCCTGGAAGATAAAACGGTTTTTGCACTCCGATACAGGCGCCTCTCAAAACCATTTCGGGACTGTCTTCGATATTGATTTCTGACGGAATTTCGCCTGAAGTTTTGATTCGGTCTGCCAATTCCATTGCGCCGTACAACGCTCCGGTTGCATCGGTTCCTTCTATGTAAATGATATTTTTTTGCGTGCGGATTTGAAAGCCTTCTTTTTTGATTAGTTTAGAATCATCGATTTTAGCAGATTTGGAATTGGTTTTCCAAAAGTCAGTTCCTTTTTCGCCAATGATGATTATTTTGTCTTTTGATTTTTTTAGTTTGTCTGAAGAAGTCACTTTTAGCCCTTTTGCTGATAAGGTTTCTGCTAGTTTTTCTGCTCCATATTTTGCTCTTGGGGCATTGGCATCACGAACAATGGTAATGTTTTGTGCTGTTGCGAAAGTGGTACATAATCCTAAAAAAAGTAAGCTTAGATATTTCATTGTATTCATTTTTTTTCAGCTAAAGCTGAAGGTGTTTTTTTGACCGCAAATTCCACAAATTTTCACAAATTAAAATCGTGATATTTTGCCACAGATTACACGGATTCACACAGATTAAAAAATCCTTTTAATTCTTTTAATCTGTGGCTAATAATTTTAATTCTGAAAAATTTTCTTCAAATAGGCAACGTTAGCTCCGTAATTGGCTTTTACATTATGCACTTGGGTAACATCTCTTGAACGTTCTACGATTAGCCAGCCACTCCATTTCATTTCATCGAGCGCCTTTTTGATTTTTGGCATATCGACATTTTTATCGTTTTCCAGCCAAACGTTATCTGTTACGGATGCGTGAATTTGTGCCAGATGTTTTTTACCTAAAATCTTTAATTCTGAAGAAATATCTCTTCCGTTGTCGACTGCATTTGCAAAATTGAAAGAGCTTTTAATGTGTTTACAGCCAATTTCATCCAGTAATTTTTTCTCGTCAGTAGCGTTTAATGAGGTTTCAATAGCAATTACTCCCTCTATTTTACCGACTTGCTTTCCGGCCCATTTTAATCTTTCGATAATGATTGGACGTAACTCCGGATTTTTTGTCAAATCGCTTTCTGTTCCTAATGGAAGATAAGCGACTTTTACTTTCATATTTTTCATTGTTGCCACACAATCGTTGATCATTCTTGCAATTGAATCTCTTTTGGCAAAGGACTGGGCGTAAAATCCGGACATTGCAATCGAACTGATTCCGACTCCTGTTTCTTTGGACTTATCCAGAAACTTTTGTCTTTCAATCGGGTCGCCTAATTTGCTGTCGAAGGTTGGTCTTTTTCCCAAACCTCCCATATCGAGTTCGATTCCGTCTGCTTTTATTTCGCTCGCCAGACCAAATGCTCCTAGTTTTTGCCTTTTTAAAATCATCCAGTCGCAAACGGCTACTTTGTAGCGTTGCTTTTTCGATGATTGAGCTGAGATATTGAATGTTCCTGCCAAAACAATTGTCAGAACTACAGCGATAGTTTTAATGAAACTAGTATTTTTCATATTGTCTTTTTTAACCACAAATTGCACAAATTAGCACAAATTTTGATTTGTAAATCTTATTCTTCCTCTGCTTTAACTGCTTTCACTTCCTTGCCTTCATCGCCTGGCCAGATTCCGTTTTTGATTGGAAGTGCCACCAGTTTGCTTGGGTCAACTTTTACATATTTCAGCTTTTGTCTTCTCCAGGTGTACACGATATGCACCATTCCGTCTGAACTTTGGATGATCGATGGATACGAATATTGGCTTATTTTTGAGTCTTCCAAAACTAAAACCGCATTCCAGTTGATTCCGTCGTCAGAAATGGAAAGGTTTAAAGGCGTTCTTGGTCCTTTGGCTTCTTTTCCAGGAGGCAGAACGTGGTTATAAACCAATAAATGTTTTCCGTTTTTAAGGGTTACTGCATCGGTGCCTGAATTATTATTTGGCAATCCGATTAATTCTAAAGGTGTCCATGTTTTTCCGTTGTCTTTTGAGAATGTACTAAAAATAGCTCTGTTCTTAGTTCTTCCAATCGCTTGAATGCTTCCGTCTTTATGAAACAGAATACTTGGCTGAATGGCATTGATTTTTTGTTTTCCTCTTGAAATGGTATCCCCCATCACCCAGGTTTTTCCGAAGTCAGGAGTGGATTCCATACGCAAATGCCAGCCATTTCCTTCGGTACTTGACGGAAGTAATACTGTTCCGTTGCTCAATAAAACCGGTTTGTTTTTGATTGGTCCCAGAAAATCTTTACTTGGCATATCAATCTTATCCGACCAGGTTTTTCCGCCATCAGAAGACGTTCTGTAAACACCCCACCACTCGGATGGTTTTGGTCCGATTTTATAAAACAGCATCAAATCACCGCCCGGAATTTGGTACAAAACTGGATTCCATGTTGGAAATCTTGTTCCGTCTGGCATCACGCCATCCGCTACCTTAACTGCTTCTCCCCATTTATCAGTACCTTTTGGTTTGATGGCTACATAAATACAAACATCAGGATGTCTTTCGTGCGAGCCTCCAAACCAGGATGCTACTAAATCTCCGTTGGCTGCTTCTGCAATAGTTACGGCGTGGCAGGAAGGATAAGGCGCTTTTTCGAAGATAAATTCATCTACCAAAATCCCTTCTTTCCAGGTCTTTTTTTCCAAAGCAGATTTACAGCTTCCCAAAAGTAGCAGTCCGAACAAAGCAATAGTTAGGTGAGTGAGTTTCATTAATTTATTCTTTTAAAATATTATGAGGTTTATTTTCAATGGATTATACAAATATCCGAATATAAAATTTATTAAGTGTAAAAATAACACTAAAAAAATAGCAAAGTGACCTGTACCGTCCTGTTTTTACAAAAACTATACCTAAAGTTAATTATAAAAAAATAGACTAAAAAATTATTATTATTTAGAATAAATAAAAATAAGTGATTTATATTTGCAAAAAATTAACAATCCAAAATAATGAAAAAGAAATTATTATTAAGTGCATTTTTTAGCTTAATGTGTGCTATTATGTTTTCACAAACAGCAGGTATTTCAGGGAAAGTGAAAACAGCAAACGGAAATTCATCAGAATTTGTAAATATCAAAATAAAAGAAACTTCCCTTTTGACAAAGACAGACAGTAATGGCGAATTTTCAATGCAAAAACTTCAAAGCGGAAATGTAACATTGGTGGTATTTGCCATGGGATGTGAAACACAAGAAATTGCAGTTGAACTAAGAGAAAATGAAACTACTATTGTTCCTGATATTTTTCTGGCTGAATCTACGCATCAATTACAATCGGTAGAAGTTGTAGGACGAAAAAAATCTTCTTATAAAAACGACCATACCTTCTCAGCAACTAAACTGGAAATGAGGGTTATTGATGTTCCTCAAAGTATTTCATTTGTAACAAAAGAACTGATTCAGGATCAGCAGGCATTGCGTTTAAAAGATGTGGGTAAAAATGTTGCAGGTGTAAATGAATTCAGTACTTATGATGATATTACAATCAGAGGTTTCAGAAACAATGACAGCAACGGAAGATTGATTAATGGTTTACGTGGAGTAAACAGTTTTTGGACAAGTCCTTTATTGGTAAATATTGAAAGAGTTGAATATATAAAAGGTCCAGCATCTGCTGTTTTTGCCAATTCAAGTCCCGGAGGTACAGTAAATATGATTACCAAAAAACCATTGGATGAAACCAGACAGGCAATTCAGTTTACAACAGGCAGTTTTAACACTTTTAGAACCACAGCTGATTTTACAGGTACTGTAAATGAAGACAAATCATTGTTGTATAGATTGAATCTGGGTTACGAAAATGCAGATACTTTTAGAGATCAGATCAGCAACAAATCAATAGTAATTGCTCCTTCTGTATCGTTTATTCCAAAAGAAGGAACCCGTTTTAATGCAGATTTGGTTTACACTGACCTGAATACTAAACTGGACAGAGGAAGAACTATTGTACAGGGCACGACAGATCTTTTTGCAACACCTATTGGTTTTAACATTGCCCAGCCAAATGATTATTTAAAAAGTAAAACTTTGGCATTGACGTTATCTTTTAGTCAGTTAATCAATAAATATTTAACATTCAACGCATCATACCTAAAAGTACGATATGATGAAGAATTAAACGAACACGGTTTTAACGGATACATCACGCCTACACTAATATCGATGTATTTTAATGATAGAAAAACAATCCAGCACGGAAATAACCTGTCTACTTATTTCTCTTCGAAGTTTGAAACCGGAGTTTTGGAGCATCAGTTAGTAGCAGGTTATGATTATATTAATGGTGAGATTAATCAATACCAAAGAGATGCAGAGAATGAAACAGGCAATGTAAAAAACTTTGATTTATTGAACCCAACTTATTCTATCAGAGATATTGATAAATATGAGTACAATGACCCTACAAATGATGTAACGAATTATTACACTAATGGAATCTATTTACAGGATTTAATTAAGTATAAAAGATTACAACTGCTACTAAGTTTAAGACAAGAATTTTATACTTTCCCGGAAAATGCTTCAGCTGGAATTACAGACGGCAAAAAATCTGAAAAAGCACTAATGCCAAAAGTGGGAATTACTTACAGCATCACTGATAACATCAATGCTTATGGCACTTTTGCCACAGGTTTCGAAGCTCAAAATGCTTCAACGGTAGGTAATGCTAATGCAGGAGGACCTTTTGATCCAATGACCAGTAATTTATTTGAAATAGGTTCGAAGGGAGAATTCTTTAACAGAAAACTTTTTATCGGAACAGCGGTTTATCAGATAACAAAAAATAATATACTCGTAAGTGCCAATGACGCATCGAATCCGGATTTACTGGAACAAAGAGGTCAGGAACGTGCAAGAGGTTTTGAAATTGAAGCTGTTGGTAAGATAAACAACAACTTAAGCATTAATTTGAGTTATGCTTATAACAATGCTATAATTACTGAGTCTGTAAAAGGTGATATCAATAATCAGGTTGGACTGACTAAAGAAAATGCACCGAAACACATCAGCGGAAGCTGGATTAAGTACAGTTTTAATGAAGGAAAAATTAAAGGTTTAGGTTTGGCAATTGGGCACAGTCAGGTTTCAGAAAGAGAAACATTTGTGAGAACTTTACAACTTCCTTCGTATGTTGTTTTTAACACTGCAGCATATTACAAAGTAGACCGTTTTACAATTGGAGTGAACTTCAACAACATTTTTGATAAAGAATATCTAGTGGGTGGCTACAACTATCAGCGAAATTTTACGGGTGCACCGAGCAATTTCCTTGTAAATGTTGGATATACTTTCTAAACAGTTAAATTAATTAATGAGAAAAATTTTAAATAAAATACATCTATGGCTCGGGCTTGCATCCGGGCTTGTTGTATTTATAAGCATGCTCGCTGCCGGTATTTTTGTCTGGGATGAAGAATTGTCGCTTTGGTATCACAGCGAAAAATATATGGTGCCTGAAGTTAAAAATGCTGCCTTACCATTAGATAGTCTGACCAAAATCATCAAGCAGAAACATCCTTTGGCTGATTATGCAGAAATTAGCAGCGATCCCAAAAGAAGTTATGTTTTCACCTCTTATAAAGAAAATATCAAACCTCACTGGACAGCTGCTTCTGATTATGAAAATTACAGTCACATTTACATTGATCAATACACAGGCAGGGAATTAGGCGAAGTCGATTTGAAATATGACTGGATATTTAATACCAGACTGTTGCATCAGAATTTACTTTTAACTTATGATGTAGGACATTATATTGTTGGTATAGCCACGCTTATCATTTTTATAATGATTCTGACAGGAATTTACTTATGGTGGCCCAAAAACAAAGCTGCTTTAAAACAGAGAATATGGTTTCGATGGAAAGATACTACTAGATGGAAACGTAAAAACTATGATCTCCACAATATCGGGGGAATCTATACTTTTTTGTTTGTTTTAATTTTTGCAATTACAGGACTGGTGTGGACTTTTGACTGGTGGACGAATGGAATTTACAGAATCTTAGGAAATGACCCCGAAAAAATCTGGAGTAAACCACCCGAAATAAATAAAGACGATCAGAAAAGAACAATGAACCCATTAGAAACGATCGTTGCTTTCACAAAGAAAAAGATTCCTGACTACACCACAATTGGATTGTCGATTCCTGAAGATTATGATAAGGTTTCTGTTCCGGTAGCTGCTTTTATCAGGCATAAAGGCAATTCTGGCTGGGATGAATCAGACAGTTATACTTTTAAAAGTCTGACTGGCGAAAATTATTTTGTCGTTACCCACGATGACAAAACCCTGGGAGCAAAATGGAGAAACAGCAACTACGCCATTCACACCGGCAGTATTTATGGACTACCAACCAAAATATTAGCCTCTTTAATTGCACTATTTTGTGCTTTTTTACCTGCCAGCGGTTTTTTAATCTGGTGGGGACGTAACAAGAAAAACAAATCAAAAAAATAACAAAAAAGGGATAATTATTTTTCAATTATCCCTTTTTTGTTATTATCTGGAAAGATATTATTACTTATTTTTTATTCAGGCAAATCTTTTTTCTTTGGAGGCAAAAAATTCTCTCCCGTTACTACATTTTTACCTGTATTTTGTTCTAATTCTATTCTTGCATTTTTAGCCACCGCACCGCCTTTTTTACTTGCAACAGCATTTTCCAGTAACCCTTTTGCTTCATCATTTTCGGCTATTTGTCTTGTAGAGAGTTCGGCTAATGCTGTAAAAATCAATTCTGCTTCGCTCATGTGGTCACGCAGGTTTTGTGATTTTAATCCTTTGACTTCCTTGTGTTTCTTCACTGAAAGTCCTGTCCATTCCTGATGAATGATATTGGTTAGAATAGCAAATTCGTTTTTCTCTTCAATGCCTGCATCTTTCCAATAATCCGTTAGTTTGTTTCTAGTCTCCTGCCCCATCATTCGTTGCTGAATCCACTTTTCACTTCGCCCGTGCTGTTTCCAGTTTTCTCTGGCGCGGTCTATACTTTGTGAAGGATCCTGAATTTCCTGTATGCGTTCATATCCTACTTTTGCCAGCCATTGTTTAAAGGGTTCTGCTTTTGGTGATGGAATGGATTGTACTAATCTAAAAATATCCTCAACATTGCCTACATCAGTCAAACGCATTTTACCATCTTCGGCAACCAATTTCAACCGGTTACAATTTGTAACCGTTTCATTTCCTTCTTTTAAAAGTCGGCTTTTCAACACTTTCCAATAGTTTCTTGCTCCCTGATAATGAGGTTGATTGGTAAGTATTTCTATAATATCAATAATTGAAAAATACCAGATTTCATTATCCGCATCATAATGGCTTCGTACTTTTTTATCTTCAAAAATTTTAACAGCATCCATAAATTACTTCTTTAAACTTACTGATACAATAATACGAAAAACCTTCTTTATTTACTTCACATTCAAAACATAAGACCCCGATTCTAAAGTCAGGACTATGTTACTGTTTTCTGTTTTATAAGAAGCTGAAGATTTCTCCAGTTTCTGATTGTTTACCGTTACCGATGAAGCATTCGTTGTTGGCAGATACACTAACGCCGATGAATTGGCTGGAATGGTAATTTTCCACTGCAATGAATTTTTAGTTTTCTTCCAGTCGCTTTTAATTGTGCCGTAAATCGATTCGTAAGCTGCATTTACAAAAGTCAGTCCCGCATTAAAATCTGGTTTCATAATAATTTGTTTGAAGCCCGGAGTTTCCGGATTACTTTTGATTCCTGCCATATTTTCGTAATACCAAATAATTAAATCACCCAAAAGCATCACGTGGTTTTGCGAATTCATGGATGGATCAGCGGTATTTCCGTTCCATAATTCCCAAATGGTCGTGGCACCGTTTTCAACCATAAAGCCCCAGCTTGGGTAGGTTTTGTTTGAAGCGAGTTTATAAGCCAAATCACCTCTTCCAAAATTAGTAAGTGTTCGCATTAAAAACTGTGTTCCGATAACGCCTGTACTGATATGCCCTTGTTTAGTCACCTCAACTTCATGAGCCATATTTTGGAAAACCTTGTCTTTCACATTTTCAGGAACCAAACCAAAAGCCAAAGGCAGGACATTTGCCGTTACCGTATTATTAGCATAGTAATTTTTTTCAGTATTCAAAAATTTCGCATTAAAAGCTTTTTTGATTCTTGTTGTCAAATCATCGTAATAAGCAATATCTGCAGCATCTGCATTTGAGATTTTAGCGAACTTTTTCATTGTGTTCAAAAGCTGAAAGTAGAAAGCACTTGACAACAATTGTCCGTCCGTCATACGAGCAGGATCTTTGGAACGGATTAATTCCAATGATTCCGGCGGAACGCACCAGTCACCGTATTTGTCCTTGTCTATTAAATCATTTTGAAGATAATTTTCTTCCATATACAACATCCATTTTTTCATTGATGGATATTGTTTTTTAATCACTTCTGCATCTGCAAATTGCTGATACAGCATATCGGCAACTGTGATATACGTTCCCGGCCAGGTTACATTATCGCCGTAATAACGCCAAAATGCCGGCGCTACATCAGGCAATCCTCCGTCCTGTGTTTGTGAAAATTTAATATCGTCCAGCCATTTGGCATATAAAGTCTGATTATTGAATAAAAAACTTTCGCCATAAGCGCCTGTTGTACGATCTCCCAACCAAGGCTGACGCTCGTTTCGCTGTGGACAGTCGATTGGCATTCCTTTGTAGTTTCCGCTGATGCCCCACCAGGCATTTTTGAAAATCTGGTTTATCGTCGCATCCGAAGATTCGAAAGTTCCTGTTGTTTTGATATTGTCATAAACTACTTTTCCAACAAAATTATCCAAAGTTGGTTTGGTCGGGAAACCCGAAATTTCTACAAATCGAAATCCGTGGAATATAAAACGTGGTTCCCAGATTTCTTCGCCTTCGCCTTTCAGCGTATACACATCGGTTGTTTTCGCATCACGCAAATTGGCAATATATAACGAACCATCAGCCTGCAAAGACTCGGCAAATTTCATTGTCACCTGATCGCCAGATTTCCCTTTTACTTTCAGTTGCAGCCAACCTACCATATTCTGACCCATATCCAAAATATACGTTCCTTTGGCAGTCGCTTTGATCGAAATCGGTTTTACCTCGCCTTTTATTTTCATATTCGGCGTCATCTGCGCTTCGTAAAAACCGCCCGGTTCCTGAACGTATCTTGCATTTACCCAGTTCTTATCATCAAAATTGGTTGTCGCCCAGCCTTTCATTTCCTTGCGGGCATTGTATTCTTCACCGTCGTATTCGTTATTGGACAAGATTGGTCCGTCGGTTGTTAGTTTCCAGGTGTCGTCTGTTCGGATAACGTCTTTCGTTCCGTCTGTATATTCTACAAACAACTGCAAAGCCATTTTCGGGAAACCAAAAGATTTGATTTTATAGGGTTTGTAATCCTGACGCATCGCAAAAAAACGTCCGTTTCCTAAAATCGTTCCGAGCATATTTTTGCCTTCCTTCAATTGCGAAGTCACATCAAAAACATTGTATTTTACGTTTTTGGTATAATCCGTCGGAACGGGTGCCAACACCTGATCGCCAATTTTATTTCCGTTAATGTACAGCTCGTACAAGCCCATTCCCATTAAGTAAATCTTGGCACTTTTTACCTGTTTTTTTACATTGATTTCTTTTCGTAAATAACGCGCCGATAATCTCGAATACTGGGAAACGCTATCGTCTTTCGACAACTTTTCATAACCAATCCAGCGTGTCGATTTCCAGTCGGCATAGGTCAAAATTCCGATGCTGAAATGGGCAGTTGAAGCCGATTTTATTTCCCCTTTATTCGTAGAAACGATTACTTTCCAAAACGCATTATCTCTGTCTTTTAGCTTTTTTCCGTTGTAAATAATATTAACAGATTCATCACTTGTTACTTTTCCGCTGTCCCATAAATCGGCTTTATTAGCATTCAAATTTTCTAAAGTCGAAGCCACTAAAATTTGATAGGCGGTTTGTTTTAAAGCATTAACATCTGATTGCATCTGCCAGCTCAAACGCGGTTTCAAAACATCGATTCCTTCCGGATTGTTTAGCATTTCGCATTGCAGATTAATCACGCTGATTTTGTTTTGGGCTTTCGCCGAAAGTGTAAAAAGTAAAATGATTAATGTAAGATGTAAAAAAAACTTTTTCATTTATTTTTATTTTTTTGTTCTCATTTTTGTCATCCCGACGGAGGAGGGATCTTCACAAGAAACTCCGTAAAGTAATTCAATCTTTGTCGATTCAGCTTGCGGAGATTCCTCGTTCCTCGGAATGACAAACTGGACTTAAAATTTACTAATTATTCTGCCACTAATTTCTCCAATTTTTCCGAAACCGCAATTTCCTTCCCATTCTTAAAAATCCTAAACCCTTTTCCTTTACCATATTTCTCCCCTGTTTTGTCCCAAAGAATCGTAATGATATTCCCGTGATACAACACATTATCCAGACAGAACCAATCCCATTTTTCCTGTGGAATCAACGGATTCACTTCAATTTTTTCATCCGCTCGCGGGCGTAAACCAACCAGTCCCGTAATCATCAAATCGTTAAAGGTCGAATGGTTGTAATAACGGCTTCTTTCCCGGTCGCCCATCAGCCAATAGCCCGTCGTTTCGTCCAGGTATTCCCCAACATACGGCTTTCCACGGTAATATTGCGACTGCACATACAACTCCATTTGTTTAAAATAATCCGTTTTGGCAACAAACTTCTGGTCGTAATTATTCAGCACATTTGCCAAAGCCGTCAACGTTTGTGAACTCGCAAAAGGCCAGATCGCACCGTCCCATTCACAGGTTCCCGTTCCATGAGTCCTGAAACGCGGACTTCTTCGCTCGGCAGTTGTCAATCCAAACGGTGCCGAAAATCCTTTTTCATCCTTAATCTGCTCCCAGGCTTTTTCAAAACCTTTGTCTTTTTGTGGCAGGTTAAAATACCACGGAATAAATCCAATTGCCTCTCTCACTTGCGCCAGCGTATCTTTTTCGGTAAAAGTTTCAAAAAATTCACTCTTCGGATTCCATAATTTCGTTTCCACCAATTGTTGCAACACATCGGCTTTAGCTTTGAATTTTGCTTCGGCTTCCTTATCGCCTTTCATACCGGCCATTTTTGAAATCGCCATCGCATTGCCATACATATAACTGTTAATCGTTGGGCGTGCATTTTGTACTTTTCGCCCGCCACTCAGCGATTCTTCCATTCCGTCTTTTACATCGTGTTGCCAAAACAAACCATCCTTGCGCTGACGGTCTTTTTCCCAAACCGCATAATCCGTAACCATATCCGGGTACATATCCAATAAGAATTTTTCATCCTTATTCACTAAATAGCGATTGTACAAAGCATCGGCAGTCCAGCTACTGAATTTATACAACTTGTTCATCGGTTTTCCATCATTGCCACGGTACCAGATTTTCACATCCTGCTCAATGTATTTTGGATCGTGAACCCAGCGGAATTCATTGATATGATGCCCCACAGCACAGGCAATCAAATTGTATTTATCGGCATAGGAACGATCGACCAAAAACTCCGTAATTCCGTAACCAAGCGGTGTTTTTTTGATGTGTTTTCGAGCGCTCCACCAACGATAATAATAGATTTCCTCAAAATTCTGCTGTGGACATTCAAACAACGGAATATTCTTTTCCATCCACGCCCACGCACTGTCATTCGGAATCGCAAATTTCAGGTTTTCGTCTTCCATCGTGTTGAAATAATCAACATAATGTTTAAAATTTTCTTCCTTTAAAATTACCGAAGTCCCTTTTTGCGAATGTCCCGCACCCGATTTACAACTGCTCAATGAAGCAATCAAAATTGTAAAAACGATTATTTTATATTTAAAATGATATAACATGTTCAAAATGATTATTTTATTTTTTATGGCGTGCCCCTCCGTGAAAAACTTCGGGTCGTGCTTTACGTTCCCGCTTTTTTTTGTTCGGCAGAAAAAGCCTCTCTAAAAAAGAGCTCCACTGCCATCACTCACGCGGATAGACGTTCTCAGTTTCCAACTATTGCAAGGTTTCCAAAACCTTGTAGGTATATTTAATTTCAATTCTTTTCTCATAGTTTTGTCATTTCGACATAAGGAGAAATCACATCCAATATTCCACAACAGTGAGTGCTCAACTTGTGTGATTTCTCCTTACGTCGAAATGACAAACTAGACTTATTATTTATACCTAACAGGTTTTAAAAACCTGTTAGGAAACTCTATTCTCAGATTTAATAATTTGTGCAAATCTGTGTAATTTGTGTTC